>NZ_JBHWVM010000022.1:0-98564 GCF_042736805.1 Streptomyces sp. NPDC060031 | reverse complement strand
GGGGGCGGGGGGCGGCCCCCCCCCGGGCGCCCGGCGCCCCGCGGCGGAGCTGATACGGCCGGGCGGAGCCGGCGCCCCGCTACCAGCCCTCCAGCGGCGGGGACACTCCGCTCGACGGGGTCGTCCACGCGTGGGTCAGCGAGGCCCACACCAGCAGGGCCACCACCGCCGCGAACAGCAGGGTCCAGCAGGCCCGCCGCAGGACCCGGCGCCGGCGCCGCAGCCGGTCCCCGCGGGCGGCCGCGCCGGCCGCGAGGCCGGCCGGGACCACCGGGTACGGGCCGTCCATCAGCCGCCTGACCTGGGCTTCCTTGTGATCCGGGACCCCGCTCACGCCGCCTCCCGGGACCTCATCGCGGTCACCGCCCGGTGGCAGAGCGCCCGGACCCGTTCGACCGGCAGGCCCAGCTGCGCCGCGGTGACCTCCTCGGCGACCCCCTCGTAGATCCGCAGCACCAGCACGAGCCGCTCCAGCGGGCCCAGCCGCGCGAGTACGCCCGTACCTCCGTGGTGGCGCCAGGCGGTGCGGGCGTAGGACGCGCACAGCTCCTGGCGGGTGTGGTCGTACGGGTCGTCCCCGCGCAGCCGGCGCCAGTTCGCGTACGTACGGGCCAGCGCGCCGTCGAGCAGGGTGCGTGCGAGGGGGGCGTCGGCCTCGGGCTCGGCCGTCAGCAGGATCGCGACGCGCAGGAGCCGCCCCGCCGCGCCCGCGACGAAGGCCTCGAACTCCACGTAGCGGCCCGAACGGTGGTCCACAGGCCACATAGTGCGGCCTGCGGGTCCACCCGGGTCAAGAGGTCGGACGCACTCCGGATAGACCGGCGCCTCAGGACGCGGGTCCGGCCTCGGCCACGGCCACGGACGCCATCAGCTCCGACAGCGAGAGGTTGAAGCGGGTCAGCAGCGAGGTGAACACCTCGCGCTCCTCCTCGTTCCAGCCCTCCGTCACCCGCGCCATCAGCTCGCGCCGCGAGGAGCGGACCTCCTCCAGCCGCGACAGCCCGCGCGGGGACAGCGCCAGCACCACGGCCCGGCCGTCCTCGGGATGCGAGGTCCGCTTGACCAGGCCGCTGTCGACCAGCGGCGCGACCTGCCGGGTGACGGTGGAGGAGTCGATGCCCATGCCGCCGGCGAGCGCCTTGACGCCCATCGGCCCCTCCAGGTCGAGCCGGTTCAGCAGCAGGTACGCGGCCCGGTCCATCGAGTTGCGGGCCTGGCCGACCCCGCCCAGGCGGGTCTGCTCGGCGCGCCGGGCGAAGACCGCCACCTGGTGCTGGAGCGCGTCGAGGAGACCGGCTTCGGCGGGCGCGCCGGCTGGCGCGGGCAGGTCGGAACTGGCCGGGATGGAGGGCATGGCCGTGGGCTCTCTTCGCGTGGGGCCGACAAGGATGGGGGACAGAGTACGCGGACGCGCGGCGGCTCGTACTCCGCGTACGAGAACTGATACGGCCAGTACGGAGCCAGGTTGCCGGGGTGTCCCGGATGGCCGGATTCCGCCCCTTCTCCGGGCTCTCGCGAGGGCCTCTCCGGGCTCTCGCGAGAGCCTCTCCAGCCCCTCGCCACGGCGCCGCGATCCGCGCGGGCTGCCAGACTGGCCGCATGAACTACCGCGTGCCCGAGCCCGTCCCGCAGGTCATCCTCGACGACGTCCGGGGGGCTCAGAAGATGCTCTCGGGCGTCTCCCGGGTCACCGCGATGGAGGGCAGCCGGCACCTGTCCGCCCTCACCGGCTCCCCGGTCCACCTCAAGTGCGAGAACCTCCAGCGCACCGGCTCCTTCAAGCTGCGCGGAGCGTACGTGCGCATCGCGGGCCTGCGCCCCGAGCAGCGCGCCGCCGGCGTGGTGGCGGCCAGCGCCGGCAACCACGCGCAGGGCGTGGCCCTGGCCTCCTCCCTCCTGGGGGTCCACTCGACGGTCTTCATGCCGTTCGGGGCCCCGCTGCCGAAGGTGGCCGCGACCCGGGACTACGGCGCCGACGTGCGCCTGCACGGGCAGGTCGTCGACGAGACGCTCGCCGCCGCGCAGGACTACGCGGACCGCACCGGGGCGGTGTTCATCCACCCCTTCGACCACCGCGACATCATCGCGGGCCAGGGCACGGTCGGCCTGGAGATCCTGGAGCAGTGCCCGGAGGTGCGCACCATCCTGGTGGGCATCGGCGGCGGCGGTCTCGCGGCCGGTGTCGCGGTCGCGGTGAAGTCGCTGCGGCCGGACGTGCGGATCATCGGCGTCCAGGCGGCGGGCGCGGCCGCGTACCCGCCCTCGCTGAAGGTCGGGCACCCGGTGTCGATCGACCACCCGAGCACGATGGCGGACGGCATCAAGGTCGGCCGCCCCGGCGACATCCCCTTCAAAATCATTGGCGAACTCCTCGACGACGTCCGTACGGTCTCCGAGGACGCGCTCTCCCGCGCGCTGCTGCTCTGCATGGAGCGGGCCAAGCTGGTGGTCGAGCCGGCCGGGTGCAGCCCGGTGGCCGCCCTGCTGAGCGAGCCCGAGCTGTACGGCGGCGGCCCGGTCGTCGCCGTCCTGTCCGGCGGCAACGTCGATCCGCTGCTGCTCCAGCGGATCCTGCGGCACGGCATGGCGGCGGCGGGCCGCTACCTGTCGCTGCGGCTGCGCGTGGCGGACCGGCCGGGGGCCCTGGCCGGGCTCCTGGGGGTGTTGTCAGTGGTGGATGCGAACGTGTTGGACGTGAGCCACGTACGGACCGACCCGCGGCTCGGGCTCACGGAGGTGGAGGTGGAGCTGCACCTGGAGACGAAGGGGCTGGACCACTGCGCCGAGGTCGCGCGGTCGCTGCACAACGCGGGTTACAGGGTCATGAGCTAAAACACGACATCTCTAGGTCCTGACCCGCTCATGGCTGATAATCACGTGCACAACGAGGCGAATTCACGGCGGATGTGTGAAAGTCCCGCCGTGTTCACATGGGGTGGGAGTGTCACGGTGTACACACGCGTAAGACCGCAGGCGGCGGTCGTCATCGCCCTGGCCGCGTCGGCGGCCCTCGCCCTGACGGGCTGCTCGGCCGACACCCCCGCCGGCAAGCCTGCCGCCGCGAAGGCGGCCGCGACGACGACCCCGCCCCCGAAGCCCACCCCCAACAACACCGGTGCGCCGCTGACCCGGGACGCCGTGGACGGAGAGGTCCGGTCGGCGCTGCGCACGGCGGGCCTCGACCCCGAGAAGGGGAAGGCCACCACCGCCGGGGCCTCCGGCACGAAGAACGCGAGCCTGGTCGACTGGACCGCCATCCTCTCCACCCAGCAGGCCGACTGGGCCCTGCCCAGGTTCGGGCAGCAGCTGGAGCACCTCGGCTGGAAGTCGCACCCGGTCGGCACCGCGACCCTCAGCTACGAGAAGACCGACTGGGTCCTGCTCGTCGGCAGTGTGAAGCAGGCGGACGGCGTCACCCTGCGCACCGGCGAGAGCCTGCTCACCGTGAACGTCACCTACCTCGGCGCGGGCTGACGCGGCGCGGGCCGATGCGGCCGATCGGGTGAAGCCCGCCCGGAAAGCATATGAACAGATCCCTAAGGGCTGGCTCTTGTTCTGGCGAAGCTGACGGCCCTCCTTGAAGACGATAGCGAGGACGCGACGGATGTCCTGGCTGAGGATGCAGTGGCTGAGGTGAAGGCCGCACTCATGGAGAAGGAGGCGACGCTTCGGGAGGAGCGGGATCGGGTTGCCGGCTGGTTGGCTGAGGCTGAAGGTCAGACTGCACGCGTACAGGGGGTGATCGATGTCGTGGAAAACCTGTCCACCAAGATCACGGACTTTACGGAGGAACAGCGGCGGGACCTCCTGACGATGCTGGACGTGCGGGTTCAGGTCATGGCTCCGGGTAAGCGGCAGCGCCAAGGAAAACCCGACCCCCTGACGGAGTGGCATCGGGAGACGGGGACGGTCGTGCCTCTTGAAATCACTGATGAACAGTGGGCTCAGATCGATCCTCTGTTGCCCTCGTCCCGTCAGCAGGGTTCACCCAAGCGTGAAGTGTTTGAAGCGATCTTGGGCAAGCTGCGAACCGCCTGCGCTTGGAACGAGGTGACTGTCTCTGCCAACGCCTGGAACGCCGTACGGCGCCGCTCTGAGGTGTGGCGCACCGGCGGGCGCTGGGAAGAGGCCATGAGGGTTCTCGGCGCGGTGGAGGGCGTACCTGTGCCCCCTCTGAGGACTCTGCCCCCGATGGTGGTGACTGGGGTGGTTGACCCGACCTACACCACACAGGCCCTGGAGGAGCGCGGGGAGGACCAGGAAGCCGCGAGCTGCAACCGGACTTTTACCACTGCACAGTCTTCCCCGAGATGATCATCTTCGGCGTGATCCAGCCGGTGATGTTCGTGGTCCTCTTCAGTTACGTCTTCGGCGGCTCGATCAGCGTCGGCGGCAGCACCTCGCCCGCCGCCTACCGCGAGTTCCTGATGGCGGGCATCTTCGCCCAGACCGTCACCTTCGCCACGGCCGGCGCGGGCGCGGGCATCGCGGACGACATGCACAAGGGCCTCATCGACCGCTTCCGCTCACTGCCCATGGCCCGCGGCGCGGTCCTCACCGGCCGTACCCTCGCCGACCTCGTCCAGACGACGCTCACCGTCGTCGTCCTGGCGATCGTGGCCCTCATCGTCGGCTGGCGCACCCACGAGAACATCGGCAAGGTGCTCGCCGGCTTCGCCCTGCTGCTCCTGCTCGGTTACGCGTTCTCCTGGATCGGCGCCCTGATCGGCCTGTCGGTGCGCACCCCGGAGGCGGCCACCTCGGGCGGGCTGATCTGGCTCTTCCCGCTGACGTTCATCTCGAACGCGTTCGTCCCCTCCGACAACATGCCGACCTTCCTGCGGCACATCGCGGAGTGGAACCCCTTCAGCGCCACCGTCCAGGCGGCCCGCCTGCTCTTCGGGAACCTCCCACCGGGCTACGAGGCCCCGCAGGCCTGGCCGATGCAGCACCCGATCCTGGCGTCCGTCATGTGGTCGCTGCTGATCATCCTGGTCTTCCGCACGCTGGCGGTCCGCAAGTACCGCTCGGCGACGGCGTAGGGCGCGGCAGCGGAAAGAAGCCCGGCCGGGGGAGACCCGGCCGGGCTTCTTTTCATCGGAACAGGGGGGTGATCAGCCGGTGAAGGGCTTGACGTCGAGGATCTTGACGGAGGCCTTCTTGCCGTTCGGCAGCTCGTACTCGGCGTCCTCGCCGATCGTCTTGCCCATCACGCCGCTGCCCAGCGGGGACTGCGGCGAGTAGGTCTCGAAGTCCGAGGACGCGTACTCGCGCGAGGCCAGCAGGAACTCCATGGTGTCGCTCTCGTCGCCGTCGAAGGCGATCTTGACCAGGGTGCCCGGGGCCACCACGCCGTCGGAGGCGGGCGCGGTGCCGACCTTGGCGTTCTCCAGGAGCTGCGTCAGCTGGCGGACGCGAAGCTCCTGCTTGCCCTGCTCCTCCTTGGCCGCGTGGTAACCGCCGTTCTCACGGAGGTCACCTTCCTCACGGGCAGCAGCGATCTTCGTCGCGATCTCCGTGCGTGCGGGACCAGAGAGGTAGTCCAGCTCCGCCTTCAGCTGGTCGTACGCCGCCTGGGTCAGCCAGGTGACGCTTTCGCTCGTCTGGGTCACGGGGTGCTCCTCGTCGGTACAGGGGGACTACATGGCCGCCAGCGGCGGACGAAACCACGAGCCTAACAATTCGGGAAGAAAAGGGGGAGGACCCGAAGGCGTCCCGGGGGTCCCCGATCACCCCGGCCACGCGCCCGGGCCCCGGGCCGCGCCCAGGGTCACCCCGGGCGTGTTCCCCGCGGAACGGCCGGATCCGTCAGCGCTTCGCGGCGGCGGGACGACAGCCGACGAGCTCGATCACCGCGGCCCGGCCGGTGGTCTTCAGCGAGACGACCTCGTCCACGCGCGTGTCCTTCTGCGCGAAGGTGAAGTCCGCGCGACCCACCTCGCCGTGCTCCTTGTTCTGTGAGCTCAGAGTGCACACCCCGGCGATCGAGGCCTCCTTGCGCACCTCCAGGTGCACCTTCACCTCGGTGTCCGAGACGACCTGGAACTTGATCACCTCGGCGCTGACGGTCTGCCCGGCGACGTAGTCCCAGCCGATCCAGCCGACCACGGCCAGCAGCCCGACGCCCAGCACCGACCCGACGATCTTGAGCTTCCGGTCCGCACGCTCGTCCGCCGACCGGCCGTACCGGCCCTCGGGCAGTCCCTCGCGCACCGCGCTCATTGATCGATCCTTTCGAGAGGGCGGGACCGGGCCTTCACAGGCCCACCCCAGGAATTTTCCGTCCCCCGATTCGGTCACTATAGAAGCCGCCCACCCTGACGAATCACAGAGGATCCTGTCTTGACCGAGCAGCTTCGACTGATGGCCGTCCACGCCCACCCCGACGACGAGTCGAGCAAGGGCGCGGCCACCATGGCCAAGTACGTGTCCGAGGGGGTGCCCGTGCTGGTCGTGACCTGCACCGGCGGCGAGCGCGGCTCCGTCCTGAATCCCAAGCTCCAGGGTGACAAGTACATCGAGGAGCACATCCACGAGGTCCGCGCCAAGGAGATGGACGAGGCGCGCGAGATCCTCGGCGTGCAGCAGGAATGGCTGGGATACGTCGACTCCGGGCTCCCGGAGGGCGACCCGCTGCCGCCGCTGCCCCAGGGGTGCTTCGCACTGGAGGACATCGACGAGGCGGCCGGCCGCCTGGTGAAGAAGATCCGCGCCTTCAGACCGCAGGTCATCACCACGTACGACGAGAACGGCGGCTACCCGCACCCCGACCACATCATGACCCACCAGATCTCGATGGTCGCCTTCGACGGCGCCGCCGACACCGAGAAGTACCCGGAGGCCGAGTTCGGCCCGGCGTACCAGCCGCAGAAGCTGTACTACAACCAGGGCTTCAACAAGCCGCGCACCATCGCCCTGCACGAGGCGCTGCTCTCGCGCGGCATGGAGTCCCCGTACGGGGAGTGGCTGGAGCGGTGGAAGGAGTTCGAGCGCACCGAGCGGACCCTGACCACGCACGTTCCCTGCGCGGACTTCTTCGAGATCCGTGACAAGGCGCTCATCGCGCACGCCACGCAGATCGACCCCGACGGCGGATGGTTCCGCGTCCCGATGGAGCTCCAGAAGGAGGTCTGGCCGACGGAGGAGTACGAGCTGGCGAAGTCGCTCGTCGACACTTCCCTCCCCGAGTCCGACCTCTTCGCTGGCATCCGGGACAATGCCTGACTATGAGCGCTACGCAGGCAGCACTGACCCAGCTCCTTCCGCTGGCGGGTGACACCTTCGACAAGAACAAGGTGACCCCCGGAATCCTGGGCTTCATCGTGTTCGCGGCCCTCGCCCTCGGGGTGTGGGGCCTGATGAAGTCGATGAGCCGGCACATGGGCCGGGTGGACTTCAAGGAGGCCCCCGAGCCCGCCCCGACCGCGGGCCAGGACGGCTCCCGGACCCCGTAGCCCCCGGGCTGCCCCGCACGACCGCCGCCACCGCCCCGAAAAGGGGTGGGGCGGCGGGTTCGGCGCGCTCTCACCTGCACCCCCCCGGGGGGGCGGGCCTCAGGCCGGCACTCCCATGATCTCCTGCGCGTGCAGGTTCGGGACCAGGGAGAGCCGCCAGGCCTGCCAGCCCTCCGAGGGGTCGACACCGCGGGCCAGGATGAGCCCGTACGTCTCCAGGCAGTCCTCCAAACGTCCGTCCCGCAGCGGGTGCGGTGCGCCGGCCAGGCGGGCGAGTTCCGTCCGGGCCTCCTCGGGGGCGCTCGGGAGCGCGTACGGGAGCAGGGTGCAGCGCAGGAAGCGCGCCCAGTCCTCGCCGCGCCGGTCCCCGTACGAGATGAACAGCCGGACCGCCTCCTCGCACAGGCCCAGCGCCTGCGCGATCTTGGCGTTGCCCGCGTCGACGACCGCGAGTTCCAGACAGGTCCAGGCCTCGCCGTGGGCCAGGCCGATGCGCCGGAAGTCCGCCCGCGCGTCCACCAGCAGCTGGCGGGCGAAGCCGGAGTTCCTCAGGTTCCCCGTCTGGACGGCGCGCTGGTCGCGCGTCACCCGGCCCGAGTGGTGGCGGGCGTGGGCCAGCCCGTACACGTCCCGCATCCGGGAGAACATCGTGCGGGCCCGCTCCAGCTCCCGTATCGCCCGGTCGCGCTCGCCGTCCTCCTCCAGCGCCTGCCCGAGGTAGAACAGCGTCCACGCCTCGCCGCGCGCGTCCTCAGCCTCGCGGTGCCGGGCGAGCGCCTCGCGCAGCCGCTCCACCGCCGCACCGGGATCCCCGTCGACCACCCGGGCCCGGCCGAGCTGGGTCAGCGCCCAGGCCTCGCCGCGGTCGTCGCGCGTGCGCCCGTACAGGTCCAGGGCCAGGCGCAGCTCCGCCTCCGCCCGGTCCACCTCGCCCAGGCGCAGGTGCACCTGGCCGAGCTGGAAGTGCGCCCAGGCCTCGCCGTGCACGCTCTCGCTCTCCCGGTGCAGGGCCAGGGACTGCCCCAGCAGCCGCCGTGCCTCCGCCAGGCGTCCGAGGTCGCGCTCGACCGCCGCCAGGGCGTGCAGCCCCCAGGCCCGGTCGCCCGCCAGTTCCTCGGGCGCCTGCAGGGCGAGGGCCTCGCGGATGCGGGCGGCCGCCTCGGGGAGGTTGCCCTGGTGGTGCAGGGTGATGCCGAGGGAGATCAGGGCCATGCCCGCGCCCGCTTCCTGGCGGGCCTCCATGTACTGGTCGACGACCGAGGTCAGGGTGGTGCGCGCCTTGTCGAGGTCACCGAGCTGACGGGCCGCGATGCCCGTGCGCCACTGCACGGAGCGCCCCAGCAGCCCTTGGCCCCCGGCCTCCACCGCCTGGGTGAGCTCGTTGATCTCCCCGAGGCGGTACAGGTCCCCGCGCAGCAGGCAGAAGTCACAGAGCGCGCCGAGCAGGTCCAGCACCGCCTGCTGGTCCACGCCCTCCGAGTGCCGCAGCGCCGCCGTGATGAAGCTCGACTCGTCGTCCAGCCAGCGCAGGGCCGCGTCGAGGGAAGGGAAGCCGTGGCCGTCGAAGTGGTTGGCGCGGGTGGACATCTTCCCGTCGACCATGCGGATCACCGAGTCCGCGAGCTGCGCGTAGTTGCGGATCAGCCGCTCGTGCGCGGCCGCCGCCTCGGCCCGGTCCTCGTCCGCGGCGAGCCGAGCCGCGGCGTACGAGCGGACCGCGTCGTGCATCCGGAACCGCTCCCCGCGTACGTGGTCCAGCAGTCCCGCGTCCGCCAGCTCGCGCAGCAGCCGCCCGGCCTCCGCCCGGTCCGCGTCGATCAGCGCGGCGGCGGCCGCCACGCCGAGAGAGGCCCGGCCGGCCAGGGTGAGGCGGCGCAGCAGCCGGCGCCGCTCCTCGGGGAGGCGTACGTAGGCCAGGTCCAGGGCCTGCTCCAGGGGGGCCTGCGAGCCCGCGGCAGAGCCGCCGTCCGAGGCCCGCGCCGAGCCGAGGGGCGCCAGCACCCGCAGCGCGAGCGGCAGCCCCGCGCCCAGCTCCAACAGCCCGGCCTCCGCCGCGGCCCCGGCCGCCGCCCCGGCGCCGCCCGCCGCCCGCGCCCCGGAGCGCAGCACCTCGGCCGCCTCCGGCTCCGCCAGGCGCGTCACCGGCAGCTGGTGCACCCAGGCCGGCAGGTCCGCGGGCAGCTCCAGCGGCTCCCGCGCGGTGACCAGCACGAGGCTCTCGGAGCGCTCCGGTACGAGGAGCCGTACCTGGGCCGCGTCCACGGCGTCGTCGAGCACCACCGTCACCGGGAGCCCTTGCAGGTGCTGGTGGTACAACTCGCCGAGCCTGCGCACCTGATGCTCCGCCGAGGCGCCGTCGCGGAAGAGCAGCTGCTCGCGCGGGGCGCCCAGCCGGTTCAGCAGGTGCAGCAGTGCCTCCCGGGTCGGCAGCGGGGCCTCGCCGCCGCCGGAGCCGCCGCCGGAGCCGGTGCCGCCGCTGCCGGCACCGGTCGATGCACCCCGCAGGTCCACCACGCAGGCGCCCCGGAACTGGTCCCGCAGCTCGTGGGCCGCCCGGAGCGCCAGCGTGGTGCGGCCCACCCCGGGCTCGCCGTGCAGCACCACGACCACCGGCCGGGTGTCCGTACTGGCCCGGGCGGTCTGTACCCACTGTGCGATCCGGGTCAGCTCCGCCTTGCGTCCGGCGAACGCCTCGTCCTGGTGCGGGAGTTGCCCGAAGGACTGCTCCAGGGCGCTGCGTCGGCGGGCTTCCGCGCTGCGGTCGACGGTCCGGCGCGGCGGGATGCCGTTGCCGGTGCGGGGCGCGCGGGCCGCCGCGGCGACCGTGCGCTGCTGCTCCAGGAACGGGCGGATCCCGCGCACCTCCAGGGCCGACAGCCACTGGAGCCTGAGCTGCTCGGCCCCGCCGGGCCGGCCCAGCTCCCCGGCGCGGCGGTTCGCGGCCGGCAGGTGCAGGGCGGTCACCTTGGCGACCGTCGCCGTGGCCCCCGCGACCCCGGCGATGGCGCCCGCCGTCAGCGAGGTGCCCACGGCCACCCCGAAGGCGAGGTCCGCCCCGGCCGCAGCGAGCGCGGCAACCGCCGTGACCAGCAGGGCCGTTGAGGTGTTGGTGCGGCGGAAGGCGTCGCCGATCGACTCGTCCCCGGCCGCCGCCTCGTCCAGGGCCCGTACGTATGCCTCGTACTCGGGGGCCGCGCTCGCCGCGAGGGCGTCCAGCGCCTCCTTGCCGCGGGCCAGCAGTGCCGCCTTGTTCGGGGGAGGCTCGGACCCGCCCGCCGCCGCGGGCGCCGTCCGCCGGGCCTCCTCGTCGATGGCCCGGCCCAACAGTCGTTCGGCCTCACTGCGATGGCTGTCCCGCATCGGCATCCCCTCAGAGAGCTGGCTCCGCAACCGAGCCCCAAGTGTCCGCCGGGACTCCGGCGAGCGCGAGGGAATCTGAGCTAGTTCAGAGGGAGTTGCAGCAGATTCGGTCGCATATGGTGGCCTGATGGGGAACCGCTGGGGGGCGTGGGGACTGTGCGCGGCGCTGCTGTCGCTGTCGGCGACCGGATGTGAACTGCCGTTGCCGGAGAAGGGGTTCGTGGTGACACGCCACGAGAAGCCCGTGGCGGCCGATGCCGGGAGCGCCCGGTTCCTGAAGCAGTGGGGGATCGACACGATGGCCGTCGACCAGCTGAACGCGTACGTCGACCTCCCCCACCGGGTCACCGTGGTCTCCCGCTCCTGCGCGGGCGAGGGCGCCGGATACGACCCCGGGGCCCACCGCATCGAGCTCTGCTACGACGACTTCACCGAGGACCTGGAGCTGCTGCGGCGGGCCGGGGCCGGGGCCGGGGACGAGGCGTTCTCCGACCTCGTCCGGGAGACGCTCTTCCACGAGGCCGGCCACGCGCTGATCGACGCGCTGGACCTTCCGGACGCGGGCGACCGGGCCGAGGAGGACGCAGCCGACCGCTTCGCCCGGCTGATGTTGCTGGGTCAGGGGAAGAGCGGCGAGGGGGCGCTCCTGACCGCCGCCCGGGGCTACGACCTCGCGGCGGCCGACTCCCCCGAGGTGGACCCGCAGGACGAGCACGCCCCCGACACCGAACGCGCGGAGGGCCACCGCTGCGCGGTCTACGGCGCGGCCCCCGCCCGGCACGAGGACCTCGCCACCCCGGCCCGCGCCGACTGCGGCGCGACCTGGATCCGGACCCGTGACGCCTGGACCCGCGACCTGGCCCCGCTCCTTCGCCGCTGATCCGGGCGCGTGCGTGAGGAAATCCCCGCGCTGTCAGATGGCTCCCAGATCGGCGGTGACGGGGAAGGGCGCGGCAGCTTTGATCAGGCCGGTGAACATCTCGCCGTCCCGGTAGGCCTTGGTGGCGGGGTCGAGAACGTAGGTGTAGACGATCGGGACACCGGTGGCGGCCTGCTCGATGCGCCAGTAGAAGGGGATGCCGGCCTTGGCGTACTGGTCCACCTTCACGATCCGGTCCGTGGTCTCCGAGCCGGGCGACACGGCCTCGACGACCAGGAGTACGTGTTCGGGGCGGGCGGGCGTGAGGTCGATGGTCTTTGCCCGGTAGACGATGACGTCCGGACGGCGGTTGGTGAGGGGAACGTCCTGCAGGCGGACGTCGAAGTCCGTATCGGCGTTCCAGTCCGGGCCTGCGGCGGCGTCCAGGACATTGGCCAGGATCCGGGCCAGCCGGTTGCGCCGCCTGGAGGCGCTCGGGCCCACCACGACCATCCCGTCGACGATCTCGATGCCGGCACACTGTTCCTCGGACCAGGAGTCGTACTGCTCCGCGCTGATCTGGGTGTGCATCCACGCGGGCGCCACCATCTCGGCGGTCATGGTGTGCCTCCTTCGAGGAGCCTCGACAGTTCCGGCGCTGCTGGTCGCAGCCTACTGTCCCGTGATGCAGAGGCGCCCGATTTCGCACGAGCGTGATCGCCTCCCCCCTCTCTCTTCACTGTTTCGGCGCACCGACGGCCCTGGGACCTGCGGGGCCCTTGCCGGGCTCGTCGAACCCCGCCCGGCGAGGGCGCTGTGAGAGGCTGGGTCACATGAACCGGTTGGCTGGTGTGACCTCGCCGTATCTGCTTCAGCACGCCGACAATCCCGTCGACTGGTGGCCCTGGACGCCGGAGGCTTTCGAGGAAGCACATCGGCGCAACGTGCCCGTTCTGCTGTCGGTCGGCTACTCGGCGTGCCACTGGTGCCACGTGATGGCGCACGAGTCCTTCGAGGACGAGCTGTCGGCGGCGTACATGAACGAGCACTTCGTCAACATCAAGGTGGACCGCGAAGAGCGGCCCGACATCGACGCCGTGTACATGGAGGCCGTGCAGGCGGCCACCGGTCAGGGCGGCTGGCCCATGACCGTCTTCATGACCCCCGAGGCAGAGCCGTTCTACTTCGGGACCTACTTCCCGCCCGAGCCCCGGCACGGCTCGCCGTCCTTCATGCAGGTCCTCGAAGGCGTGCGGAGCGCCTGGGTGGGCCGCCCCGAGGAGGTGGCCGACGTAGCGCAGCGGATCGTACGGGACCTCGCGGGCCGGCAGCTGGACTACGGGAAGGCCGGCCTCCCCGGGGGCGAGGAGCTCGCGCGGGCGCTGCTCGGTCTGACGCGGGAGTACGACGCCACGCGCGGCGGGTTCGGCGGCGCGCCGAAGTTCCCGCCGTCCATGGTGCTGGAGTTCCTGCTGCGCCACCACGCCCGGACCGGGTCCGAGGGGGCGCTGCAGATGGCCGCCGACACCTGCGAGGCGATGGCCCGGGGCGGGATCTTCGACCAGCTCGGCGGCGGCTTCGCGCGGTACTCGGTGGACCGGGAGTGGGTCGTCCCGCACTTCGAGAAGATGCTGTACGACAACGCGCTGCTGTGCCGGGTGTACGCGCACCTGTGGCGGGCCACCGGGTCGGACCTGGCCCGCCGGGTGGCGCTGGAGACGGCCGACTTCATGGTCCGCGAACTGCGCACCGGCGAGGGCGGTTTCGCCTCGGCGCTCGATGCCGACAGCGAGGATCCGCTGAGCGGCAAGCACGTGGAGGGGGCGTACTACGCCTGGACCCCGGGCGGGTTGGCCGAGGTGCTCGGCGAGGCCGACGGGGAGCTGGCGGCCGCGTACTTCGGGGTGACCGACGAGGGCACCTTCGAGCACGGCACGTCGGTGCTCCAACTCCCGGCCGGGGGGCCCGCCATCGACGCCGGGAAGGTCGCGGAGATCCGGGAGCGGCTGCTGGCGGCGCGCGCGCGGCGTCCGGCGCCCGGCCGGGACGACAAGATCGTGGCCGCCTGGAACGGGCTGGCCATCGCCGCCCTCGCCGAGTGCGGGGCCTTCTTCGACCGGCCGGACCTCGTGGACCGGGCCACCGAGGCCGCCGATCTGCTGGTCAGGGTCCATCTCGACGTGGCGGCCGGGCGGGCCCGGCTCGCGCGGACCAGCAGGGACGGCAAGGCCGGGGCCAACGCGGGGGTGCTGGAGGACTACGGCGATGTCGCCGAGGGGTTCCTGACGCTCGCCGCCGTCACCGGCGAGGGGGTCTGGCTGGAGTTCGCGGGCTTCCTCGTGGACCTGGTGCTGGACCTGTTCACCGCCGAGGACGGGTCGCTGTACGACACCGCGCACGATGCCGAGCAGCTGATCCGCCGACCCCAGGACCCCACCGACACGGCCGCCCCCTCCGGCTGGACCGCCGCCGCGGGCGCGCTGCTCGCGTACGCCGCGCACACCGGCTCCCGGGCGCACCGCACGGCGGCCGAGCGGGCGCTCGGGGTGGTGCAGGCGCTCGGGCCGCGCGCCCCGCGCTTCATCGGGCACGGTCTGGCGGTCGCCGAGGCGCTGCTCGACGGGCCGCGCGAGGTCGCGGTCGTCGGGCATCCCGAGGACCCGGCGCGGGCGGAGTTGCACCGGACCGCGTTGCTGGGGACGGCTCCCGGGGCCGTGGTGGCGGTCGGTCTGCCGGGTGCGGAGGACGGGAGTGCGGGGGAGTTCCCCCTTCTGGCCGAGCGCACACTCGTGCGCGACCTTCCGGCGGCGTATGTGTGTCGACATTTCGTCTGCGCGCGGCCTACGACGGACCCGGTCGAGCTGGCCGAGCAGTTGGGGACGGTTCGCCCCTGAAAATGCCGGAGTGCCGTCAATTCCGGTTACTTGTAGATCTCTTCGGAAACACGGTTTTTATCCAAGCGGCGTCCCGGCTTCATCTTCGGTGCCTAGTCTCATGGCCTCGGGTGTCACGGAGACACCGAGGCGGGCACCGGGGGGTGCGCGCGCTGGGGGAAGCGGGGGCGGTGGGCCGGGGGGCCCGCCGTGAGCCCTCGGGGGGTTTGACGATCGCCGCCTGGGGTTGCGGCATGTCTATGGGGGACAATTTGTACACCTCCGTGTTCATTTCTGTCGTTTCGCTTGCGCTCTTCTGGATGGCCGCGTTCACGCTCTGGTGGCAGATGCACGCGTGGCGAACACCCGAGACGCTGGCATCCACCCGCTTCGACCGGCCGGACGGCGACGGCTGGCTGGCCTTCTCGCTCCTCCTGCCGGCCCGCCACGAGCAGGCGGTCTTGGAGCACACCATCGAACGCCTCCTCGAATCGAGCCACACCGACTACGAGATCATCGTGATCGTCGGCCACGACGACCCGGAGACGGCCGCCGTCGCCGAGCGGGCGGCAGCCCGCGCACCCGGCCTGGTCCGGGTGATCACCGACCACAACGAGACGAAGAACAAGCCCAAGGCCCTCAACACCGCGCTCCCGCACTGCCGGGGCGACATCGTCGGGGTCTTCGACGCCGAGGACCAGGTCCACCCCGAGCTCCTCGCCCATGTGGACCACGCCTTCCGCGCCACCGACGCCGACGTGGTCCAGGGCGGGGTCCAGCTCATCAACTTCCACTCCAGCTGGTACAGCCTGCGCAACTGCCTGGAGTACTTCTTCTGGTTCCGCTCGCGCCTGCACCTGCACGCCGAGAAGGGCTTCATCCCGCTCGGCGGCAACACCGTCTTCGTCCGCACCGAGGTGCTGCGCGAGGCCGGCGGCTGGGACCAGAACTGCCTCGCCGAGGACTGCGACCTCGGCGTGCGGCTCTCCTCCGTCGGCAAGAAGGTGGTCGTCGCCTACGACTCCGACATGGTCACCCGCGAGGAGACCCCGGGCTCGCTGATGAGCCTGCTCAAGCAGCGCACCCGCTGGAACCAGGGCTTCCTCCAGGTCTACCGGAAGAAGGACTGGCAGCAGTTGCCCGGGCGCGGCCAGCGCTGGCTGGCCCGCTACACGCTGATGACGCCGTTCATGCAGGCCACCTCCGGCGTGATCATTCCGCTGAACTTCGCCATCGCGCTCTTCCTCGACGTGCCCGTGGGCATCGCGATCATCACCTTTCTCCCCATGATCACGGCCCTGGTGACCTTCGTCTTCGAAATCGTCGGCCTGCACGACTTCGGCCGCCAGTACGGCCTGCGCGTGCGCTTCGTGCACTACCTCAAGCTCGTCGTGGGCGGCCCGTTCTACCAGGTCATGCTGGCCGGCGCCGCGATCCGCGCGGTCTGGCGCGAGCAGCGCGGCCACAACGAGTGGGAGCTCACCAGCCACACCGGCGCGCACCTGACGCCGAGCACCGCCGCCGCCACCGCCGCCGCCACTGCGACCGCCACTGCGACCGCGATCCGAAAGGACGTCCACCAGTGACCGCCACTCTGCCCACGGCCACTGATCCCCAGCCCCAGCCCCAGCCCACGACGACCACCGTCCCGGCCCAGCGCCGCGCCGGCAGCAGCGGCGGCGGTCTCGGGGTCCGGCCGGCCGCGCCCGCCCGGGAGCTCGTCCGCTTCCGCTCCTCCCGCCCCGACCTGCTCCTGTGCGGGGTCCTGCTGCTGGCGATCGTCGTCGTACAGGGCTGGAACATCGGCAACTTCCCGACGCTCAGCGACGACGAGGGCACCTACCTCGCCCAGGGCTGGGCCGTCCAGCAGGGCCAAGGCCTCGCCCACTACACGTACTGGTACGACCATCCGCCCCTCGGCTGGATCCAGCTCGCGGGCCTCACCTACCTGCCGTCCCTCTTCGTGCCGGACTCGATGACCGTCGCGCCGATGCGGTTCTCGATGCTCGCCGTCTCCGCGGTCAGCGCGGTCCTCATGTACGTCCTCGCGCGCCGGCTCCTGCTGCCGCGCTGGGCGGCGGGGCTCGCGATGGGCCTGTTCGGGCTGTCCCCGCTGTCCGTGGTGCTCCAGCGGGAGATCTTCCTCGACAACCTCGCCGTGATGTGGATGCTGCTGGCCTTCTGCCTCGCGGCGTCCCCCAGCCGCCACCTCTGGCACCACTTCGGGGCCGGGCTGGCGGCCGCCACCGCCGTCCTGACCAAGGAGACGATGCTGGTGGTGCTGCCGGCGCTGCTGGTGACGATGTGGCGCCACAGTCACCGCGACACCCGGAAGTTCGCCGTCACCGGGGCCATCACCGCCTGCACGCTGATCGGACTGTCGTACCCGCTCTACGCCCTGCTCAACGGCGAGCTGCTGCCCGGCTCCGGGCACGTCTCCCTCATCGACGGCATCACCTACCAGATGGGCCGCGCCGGCTCCGGCTTCATCCTCGACCCCGGCTCCGGCTCGCACGGCGTGTTCCGGTCCTGGCTGTACTACGACACCGTCCTGCCGCTCGGCGGACTGGCCGGCGCCGTCCTGCTGCTGGCCACCAGCCGCCGGTCCGTCACCGCCCGCGCGCTGGCCGGCCCCGCGCTGGCCGCCGTCATCCTCGCGCTCGTCGCGATGCGGCCCTCCGGCTACCTGCCCGCGATGTACGTGATCCAGGCACTGCCGTTCCTGGCGCTGGTCCTCGCCGGGGGCGCGGCGAGCATCACGCACGCCGTCCTGCGCCGCCGCCGTACGCCCGGGGAACGCAGGCTGTCGGTGTACGCGCGCCGGGCGCTGGTCGGCGCACTCGCCGCCGCTGCCGCCGTGTACGTCCTGCCGCGCTGGTACGACGGCGACCGCACCGCCCTCACGGTCGACGCGAACGCCCCGTACCGGCAGGCCGCGGCCTGGCTCGGCCGCGAGGTCGCCGACCCCGCCCACACCCGGGTCCTGCTCGACGACGCGCTCTGGCTGGACGCCGTCCACCAGGGCTTCGAGCCGGGGCTCGGCGCCATCTGGTTCTACAAGGCCGACCTCGACCCCGCCGTCACCAAGACCCTGCCGCGCGGCTGGCAGGACATCGACTACGTCGTCTCCTCGCCGACCGTGCGCAGGGACGCGGTGCAACTGCCCAACGTGAAGGCGGCGCTGGAGCATTCGACCACGGTGGCCGTCTTCGGCTCGGGCGAGGACCGCATCGAGATCCGCCGCACCAACGGCACGCAGAGCGGGAGCTGAGCCGACATGGGCGAAGACCTGTGGGCTCCGCACGCCCTGGGCGATCCGGAGCTCAGCCCTCCGCCGGCGTCCGCCCCGGGCGGCGTCACCCTCGTCATCCCGACCTTCAACGAGGCGGGGAACGTGGGGGAGTTGCTGAAGCGGCTCGGCGCGGCCCTGCCCGCGCACCTGCCCTGCGAGGTGCTGTTCGTGGACGACTCCACGGACGACACCCCGGCCGTCATCGAGCAGGCGGCCCCGCAATGCGCCTTCCCGGTGTCCGTCCTGCACCGCGAGCGCGCCGACGGCGGGCTCGGCGGAGCGGTCGTCGAGGGGGTGAAGCGGGCGGGCACGGAGTGGATCGTCGTCATGGACGCCGATCTCCAGCACCCGCCCCACCTGGTCCCCGAGCTCGTCGGCGAGGGCGAGCGCACCGGCGCCGAGCTCGTGGTCGCCTCCCGCTACATCGCCGGCGGCAGCCGCGCCGGACTCGCCGGGAGCTACCGGATCGCCGTCTCGCGCGCCGCGACCTGGCTCACCAAGGGACTCTTCCCGCGCGCCCTGCGCGGGATCAGCGA
Source organism: Streptomyces sp. NPDC060031 (assembly GCF_042736805.1). Taxonomy (NCBI): domain Bacteria; kingdom Bacillati; phylum Actinomycetota; class Actinomycetes; order Kitasatosporales; family Streptomycetaceae; genus Streptomyces; species Streptomyces sp. NPDC060031. The sequence continues at coordinate 80,190 of NZ_JBHWVM010000022.1, read as the reverse complement.
CCCGATGAGCGGCTTCTTCGCCATGCGCCGCTCGGCCGTCACGGCCCCGTCGCTCAAACCCCTCGGCTACAAGATCCTGCTGGAGCTGACCGTCCGCTGCCGGCCCGCGAAGGTCGCCGAGGTGCCGTTCGTCTTCCAGGACCGGTACTCCGGCGAGTCCAAGTCCACCGCCCGCGAGGGCCTGCGCTTCCTGGCCCACCTCGCCGCGCTGCGCACGGCGAGCACCCCGGCCCGGATGATCGGCTTCGGCCTGATCGGGCTGTCGGGCTTCGTCCCGAACCTGCTCGCGCTGTGGCTGCTGACCGGGACCGGCATGAACTACCTCGCCGCCGAGATCGTCGCCAACCAGGCCGGTGTGCTGTGGAACTTCCTCCTCATCGAGACCCTGCTGTTCCGCGACCGCCGCCACCGCCACCGGGCGGACCGGGCCGGGCGTTTCGCGCTGCTCGCCAACGCCGACCTGCTCCTGCGCATCCCGCTGATCGCGGTGTTCGTGGCCAGGCTCGGCATGGCCGTGCTGCCCGCGACCGCCCTCGCGCTGGTCACCACGTTCTTCCTGCGCTTCGCGGCGACGGAGACCCTCGTCTACCTCCCGCGCAGGGCAGGCCGTACCACCAGGAGTTGAGCCGCACCGAAGGGACCCTTCCATGCCATTGAAGATCCGGCGCCGGGCCGGGCGGCGGGCCGCCCTGCTGGCCGTCGGGGCGATGACCGCGGGCCTGCTGCTGACCGCACCGCAGCAGGCCACGGCCGGAGCGCCCAATCTGCTCACCAACCCCGGATTCGAGACCGCCGGCGCGCCCGGCGCCGACATGCCGTCCTGCTGGGCGAAGTCCGGCTGGGGCGACAACGACTTCTCCTTCGCCACCGTCGCCGACGCACACGGCGGCACCAAGGCCATGAAGGTCTCGCTCACCCGCCGGGTGGACGGCGACCGCAAGGCCCTGGTCACCGAGAACGCCACCTGCGCGCCGACGGTGGTGCCGGGCCGGCAGTACGACCTGTCCGCCTGGTACAAGTCGAACACCCCGGACGTGTCGGTGACGGTCTTCCGGCACGACACCGTGGCGGGCTGGCAGTACTGGGCCGACCTGCAGAACCCGCCCGTCAGTGCGGGCTGGGCGCGCACGGAGGTCCGTACGCCCGCCGTACCGCCCGGCACCGACAAGATCACGTGGGGGCTGTCGGTCTACGGGGTCGGCACGCTCACCACCGACGACTACGCGCTGGAGGAGGTGGGCGCGGCCGGGCCGCAGCCCGGCTGCACCGGGACCCCGCAGGAGTGCGCGAAGGGCAAGTGGGAGGTGATCGGGGCCAAGAACCCGGTCCGCTCCATGCACGCGGTGGTGCTGAGGAACAGCAAGGTGCTGCTGATCGCGGGCTCGGGCAACGACATCGCGCAGTTCAACGCGGGCACCTTCACCTCGGCGGTGTACGACCCGGCGAACGGGTCCTTCAAGACGATCCCGACGCCGGTGGACATGTTCTGCTCGGGCCACGTGCAACTGTCCGACGGCCGGGTGCTGGTGATGAGCGGGAACAAGGGCTACCCCACCGCCGACGGCAAGATCGGCTACCAGGGGCTGAAGGACTCGTACGTCTTCGACCCGGCCACCGAGAAGTACACGAAGACCAACGACATGAACGGCGGGCACTGGTACCCGTCGGCGACGGTCCTCGGCAACGGCGACGTGATCTCCTTCGGAGGCCTGAAGGAGGACTCGACGGGCAATGTGACCGCGGAGAAGTTCTCGGCGGCGCAGGGCCGGTGGCTGCCGATGAACGAGGTCAACCAGACCTGGTCGTACTGGGGCCTGTACCCGTCGATGATCCTCATGCAGGACGGGCGGCTCTTCTACTCGGGCAGCCACACCTTCGGCAACGGCACCCCGGGCAGCGGCGCGTCGATCTACGACTACGGCGCCAACACCGTCACGGACGTGCCCGGGCTCAGGAAGAAGGACGAGCGCGACGAGTCGGCGAGCGTGCTGCTGCCCCCGGCGCAGGACCAGCGGGTGCTGACGATCGGCGGCGGCAACAACGAGTCCAACCCGGCGGCGCACCGGCTCACCGACCTCATCGACCTCAAGGCGGCGAGCCCCGCGTACACGGCGGGCCCGGACCTGCCGCAGGGCCTGGTCGACGCGGGCGCGGGCAAGCGGCCGCAGACCGGGGCCGAGGGGAAGATGTACGTGTCGGCCGTGCTGCTGCCGGACGGCAAGGTGCTGGAGACCGGCGGCGGGCTGCACGACCGGGCCGACCCGGTGTACGAGGCCTCGTTCTTCGACCCGGTGTCGGGCACCTACCAGGCGGGGCTGCCCGCCGACCCGATCCCGCGGACGTACCACTCGGCGGGGTTCCTGCTGCCCGACGGGCGGGTCATGACGGTCGGCGACAACCCGGGCAACGGCACGTACGACCACAACGTGTCGATCTACACGCCGCCGTACCTCTTCAAGGGCGCGCGCCCGCAGCTCACCTCGGTGATCGACACGCAGTGGGTGTACGGGGACACGCAGCGGATCACCGTGGACCGGCCGATCGCCAAGGCCGAGCTGATCCGCCCGGCGGCGGTCACGCACTCCTCGGACCCCAACCAGCGGTTCGTGGACCTGCCGATGACCGTGGTCAACGGCACCACCATCGACCTCAATGTCACCAGCAACCCGAACCTGGCACCGCCCGGCTGGTACATGCTCTTCGGGGTCGACGCGAACGGCGTCCCGTCGCTCGCGAAGTGGGTCCACCTGGGCGGCCCCTCGGCCCTGTCGGCCGAGACTCCCTCGGCGCACGTCCACGAGTTCGCGGACGCGCCGCAGGCTGCCCCGAAGCCCAACCCGGCCCCGCGGGACTCGGTCCCGGTCGCGCCGGGCGTGGCCGGCTGCGACCGCCACTACGGGTCGGTCAACGTGTGCGTGCCGACCCGGTTCCCCGCGGAGGTGCAGGAGACGACGAAGGCCCGCTGCGACTGGCTGTCCGCCCACAAGTACCCGCCCGCCCTGAAGGTCAACGGCAGCGACCCGCTCCTCCTGGACCCGGACCGCGACGGCTTCGCCTGCCGGAGCCGCAGCTAGTGCGAGTACGCGGCCAGGGAGATGCCGACGTAGTGGGCCACGAAGGCCGCCAGCGTCAGTGAGTGGAAGACCTCGTGGAAGCCGAAGAAGCGTGGGGAGGGGTTGGGGCGCTTCAGCCCGTAGATGACCCCTCCCACGCTGTACAGCAGGCCGCCGACGATCACCAGGACCAGGACGGCGATGCCGCCGGTGCGCATGAAGTCGGGCAGGAAGAAGACGGCCGCCCAGCCCATGGCGATGTAGCACGGCGTGTACAGCCAGCGCGGGGCGCCGACCCAGAAGACACGGAAGGCGATGCCGGCGGCGGCCGCGATCCAGACCGCCCACAGCAGGGTCCGCCCGGTGGAGGGCGGCAGGAGCAGGACGGTCAGTGGGGTGTACGTGCCCGCGATGATCAGGAAGATGTTGGCGTGGTCGAGCCGCCGCAGGATGGCCTCGCCGCGCGGGCCCCAGGTGCCGCGGTGGTAGACGGCGCTGACGCCGAAGAGCAGGCAGGCCGTGAGGATGTAGACCCCGCACGCCACCCGCGCCCGGGCCGAGTCGGTGAAGGCCATCAACACCAGGCCCGCGATCACGACGGTGGGGAACATCCCCGTGTGCAGCCAGCCGCGCATCAGCGGCTTGGCTTCCGGTTCCGGGGCGGCATCCGGCACATCCGGCACGGCCACGGCAGCGGCGTCAGAAGTCATGGCGACATGCTACCTACGGGTCCGTAGGTTTCCGTTAGTGAGCTTTACGGAAGATTGACCGGAGTGGCGATGCTCACGTGAGAGGCCCCCTGGACATATGCGCACACGCACCGGATGATCAGATGAGTGCGGTCGACACCGGATGAGCGGAGCGCGAAGCATCCGGGTCGCAGCCCCCACGGGGCCTACACCAAACACACCCCTCAACAAGGAGCAATCGTGGCGCGCGACAACGCGGCTCCCACTTCCGGCACGACCCGTCCGACCGAGCACGCGGGGCTCGTCTCCTGGGTCGACGAGATCGCGGCGATCACCGAGCCCGACCGGATCGTCTGGTGCGACGGCTCCGAGGCCGAGTACGAGGCCCTCTGCGAGGAGCTCGTCGCCAAGGGCACGTTCAAGAAGCTCGACGAGACCAAGCGCCCGAACTCGTACTACGCCGCCTCCGACCCGACCGACGTCGCGCGCGTCGAGGACCGGACCTTCATCTGCTCCGAGAAGGAAGAGGACGCGGGCCCGACCAACCACTGGAAGGCCCCGGCGGAGATGAAGGACCTCTTCTCCGGTGAGAAGGGCATCTTCCGCGGCTCGATGAAGGGCCGGACGATGTACGTCGTCCCGTTCTGCATGGGTCCCCTGGGCTCGGAGCTCTCCGCCATCGGCGTCGAGATCACCGACTCCGCCTACGTCGCCGTCGCCATGCGCACCATGACCCGCATGGGCAAGCCCGTCCTCGACGAGCTCGGCACCGACGGGTTCTTCGTCAAGGCCGTCCACACCCTCGGCGCTCCGCTCGCCGAGGGCGAGGCCGACGTGCCGTGGCCCTGCAACACCACCAAGTACATCTCGCACTTCCCGGAGACCCGCGAGATCTGGTCCTACGGTTCCGGCTACGGCGGCAACGCCCTGCTCGGCAAGAAGTGCTACGCCCTGCGCATCGCGTCCGTCATGGCCCGCGACGAGGGCTGGCTCGCCGAGCACATGCTGATCCTCAAGCTCACCCCGCCGCAGGGTGAAGCCGCATCTCCGACGTATCTCGCCGCCGCCTTCCCGTCCGCCTGTGGCAAGACCAACCTCGCCATGCTGGAGCCCACGATCCCCGGCTGGACGGTCGAGACCATCGGCGACGACATCGCCTGGATGCGCTTCGGCGAGGACGGTCGCCTGTACGCGATCAACCCCGAGGCCGGCTTCTTCGGCGTCGCCCCCGGCACCGGCGAGCACACCAACGCCAACGCCATGAAGACGATGTACGCCAACACCGTCTTCACCAACGTCGCGCTCACCCCGGACGGCTCCGACGTCTGGTGGGAGGGCATGACCGAAGAGGCGCCCGCGCACCTCATCGACTGGAAGGGCAACGCCTGGACCCCGGAGTCCGGCACCCCGGCGGCCCACCCCAACGCCCGCTTCGCCGTCCCGGCCTCCCAGTGCCCGACGATCGCCCCCGAGTGGGAGGACCCCAAGGGCGTCCCGATCTCCGCGATCCTCTTCGGCGGCCGCCGCGCCTCCGCCGTGCCGCTGGTCACCGAGTCCTTCGACTGGAACCACGGCGTCTTCATCGGCTCGAACATCGCCTCCGAGAAGACCGCCGCCGCCGAGGGCAAGGTCGGCGAGCTGCGCCGCGACCCCTTCGCGATGCTGCCGTTCTGCGGCTACAACATGGGCGACTACATGGCCCACTGGGTCAAGGTCGCCGCCGACAAGGACCAGTCGAAGCTCCCGAAGATCTACTACGTGAACTGGTTCCGCAAGAACGACGCGGGCAAGTTCGTGTGGCCCGGCTTCGGCGAGAACAGCCGCGTCCTGAAGTGGATCGTCGAGCGCCTCCAGGGCACCGCCGAGGGCGTGGAGACCCCGATCGGCATCCTGCCGACCGTCGCCTCCCTCGACACCGACGGCCTGGACATCCCGGCCGCCGACCTCGACTTCCTCCTCACGGTCGACAAGGAGGTCTGGCGCGAGGAGGCCTCCCTGGTCCCCGAGCACCTGAACACCTACGGCGACCACACCCCCAAGGAGCTGTGGGACCAGTACCACGCGCTCGTCGAGCGCCTGGGCTGAACCACGGCCACACATACCACGGCCGACTAGTCCCCGGCCGTTAGACGCGGGAGTCCCCGACCGGATTCCCCACGACCTTCCAAATAGGTCGTGTGCGTCTGCTGACGGCGGGCCTCCGTGTCACGGAGGTCCGCCGTCGTGCGTTCCGCCTCCTCGTACAGCACCGTCAGCTGCCGCTCCAGGTGCCGTTCCGGCGACTCGCCGCCCGGCGTGAACCGCGTCCACCAGCGCGTCCGGTCGTACGTGTGCACGCACTCCGGTACGTCCTGCGCGATGGCCCGCGACAGCGCGTGCACCGCCTCCGGGTCCGCGGCCAGCGCGTCGGCCACCCAGCCCGGCTCCAGCAGCGCCCCGTACAGCTCCAGCAGCGCGGCGAGCGGACCCGCGGCGGCCTGCGGCAGGTCCACCTCGGCCACGTACTCCCGAAGCCGCTCGAACTGCTCCCGGATCGCGTCCAGCTGCCGGCCCGGCTCCGGCGGGGGCGGCGGGACCCGCTCCGGCGGCGCGATCAGCGCGCCCGCCCCGTACAGCCCGGCGACCACCACCGGCCAGTACGTCCCCGCCACCCCGGTGACGGTCAGGCCCAGGCCCGCCACGCCGCACGCGCAGCCGGCCAGGTTCTTCTTCGACTCCAGGTAGCCGAGCGCCCGGGCCGCCACACCCGGTCGGCTCTGTCCGCCGTGCCCGCTGGGCCTGCTGTGCCTACTGGTAGCCACGGATCTCCTCGAAGGCCCCGTTCAGGGACCGGTCGCCGCCGGTGGCGTCGAAGAGCCGTCCGCCGGTCAGTTCGGTGATGTGGGTGAGCTCCTTGCGGTCCGAGTCCCCGAAGAGCACCGCGAAGACCGGCGTGCGCTTCTGCTCCTCGGGCAGGGCGGCGTAGAAGGAGTCGAAGTGCTTCGCCCCGACGCCCTCGGTGTTCTCGCCGTCCGTCATCAGCACGATCGAGGTGAACGCGTCCGCCCCGTCCTTGCCGAGGTGCTGGTAGGCCGCCTCCAGGCTGCTGTAGACCGCGGTACCCCCCTGCGGGGTCAGCGACTTCACGTCCCCGCGGATCGCGTCCAGGGCGGGCCCCGGATCGCCCGGCTCGACGACGTGCGTCAGCACCTCCTTCACCGTGCCGCCGAAGGGGAGCAGCGTCACCTCCTCGCGGTCGCGGAAGCGCTGTCCGGTGCCCGAACTGCCGGTCCCCGTCAGCTCGGTGAGCGCCGACTTGAGCCGCCCGATGCGGTCCTCCTCGGACATGGAGCCCGAGGTGTCCAGGACGTAGACGGTGCGCGAGGGCCGGCGCAGCTCGTTCTCGTAACTGGCCAGCAGCCCGTCGGCGACCGAGCGGGTGCCCGGGAAGGGCAGCTCGCGCCGCTTGTCGGCGTTCAGCCCGGCGGCCGGTGCGACCCCGGAAGCCACCGGCCGGCGGAAGGTCCGCTCGGTGATCGCCTTCTGGGCGTCGGCGCCGCGCAGGTACTCGGTCAGCGCCCGGCCCGACTCGCGGGCCCCGGCGGGGGCGGAGGTCAGCAGGGTCAGCGGGTAGTGGGCGGTGACCACGCCGTCGAGCGGCCGGACGACCGTCAGGTCCGTCTTCGAGTCCCGGTTCATGGAGAGCAGCACCGACTCGTAGTTCACCAGCGCGTCCACGTCCCCGCGCTTGGTGTACGCCGTCGCCAGCCAGCCCGAGGAGCCGGAGGTCAGCTTCTGCCCGGTGAAGAACTGCTTCAGCCGCGGCTGCGCGTTCCTCACGTCCGCGTCGGTCAGCGCGGCCTGCGCGCCGGACAGGGCGGAGGTCACCGATATCAGCGCGGAGAAACCGGAGTTGGAGCGTACGGGATCCGTCATGCCGTAGCTCAGCTTCCCGGCGGTCACGGCCTCGTGGACCGCCGACCAGGTGACCTCCTCGGGCTTCCACCCGAGCCGGGCCAGCGCCTGCGGCTTCACGCCGAGTGCGACGGGCGAGGACATCACCGGGGTCTCGCTGGACAGCTTTCCGACGGCCTCGGGGCGCAGCCGCAGGTAGTCGTTGGAGGACAGCCAGATCGCGTCGTACTGCCCGTCGGCCTTCCCGGAAGCGATCTGCTCGACGGCGTCGAGAGTCCCGGACCACGTCAGCTTCACCGTGACCCCGGTGGCCTTCCGCGCCTGCTCCAGCACCGGCTGCATGTCGGCCAGCTCACTGGATGCCAACACCCGCAGGGTCCCCTCCTTGTACGCGGTCGTCTTCGGAGCGTCAGGCTTTTCGGACGAGGTGCAGCCCGTGGCCGCGGCGAGCACGGCCAGCGCGGCGGCGCCGGCCAGCGCAGCCCGGCGGAGCCCGGGCACGCCCGCGCGTGCGACCGTCGCGTCAGCGGCACTTTCAGCCCCGCCGGCGTTTGAGTGGGGGTACCTCCCGGACGGAGTCCGGGGGAGGGTCCGGGCAGAGCCCGTAGCCCCCCTCACTGCGCACCCCCCTCAAGCGCGCCGGCCGTCCGCGTCCGCGCAAGGTACGCCGACGCAGTCTGAAGCTCCCCCGTCAGCGCCTCCACCGTCACCGCCATGTTCTCGGTGGCCTGCACCTTGAAGGTGTCGATCGCATCCAGCGTCGTGTAGATCTGCGCGAACGCCGACCGCAGGGTCTCCGCCCCCACGGCCGGATCAGCCGCGATCCGCTGGATCTCACCGCTCTGCGAGGACAGCATCTCCGCGTTCCCCCGGATCAGCTCCTCCGTCGTCCCCTTCAGCGCGTTGACCTGCTCGATCACCTTGCCCTGCGTCTCCAGCGCGGAGGCCAGCATCACCGCGATCCGCAGCGCGGACACGGTGGTGGTGGCGGCCCGGTCCACGCCCTTGATCAGCTCGTCGTTGTTGCGCCGCACCACGTCCATCGCCAGGTACCCCTGCGCGCAGACGGCCAGTTGGGTCAGCAGGTCCTGGTGCTTCTGCCGGACGGGGAAGAGCACGTCCGCGCGCATGGCGTCCGCGCCCTGCGGATCGGCGTACCCGGTCTCGGCGATCCGCTGCTCGACGGCCCCGTCCAGGGCCTCGGTGAGGACCGCGTACTCCTGGAGCTTGCCCATGGTCTCCCACAGGCGGGTCCGCTCGGTGTGCAGGGCCGCGTTGTCGCGGCGCAGCTCGTCTTGGCCGCCGCGCAGCGCGCCGACGATCCGGTTGAGGGTGGCCTGCGAGGAGGCGTACTTGGCCACGTGGTCGCGGAACTTGTTGCCGCCGGGCAGCTTCGCGAGCAGCCTGCGGGCGCCCTTGGCGGGTGTGTCGCGCGGGTCGAGGTCCTCGACCGTGCGCCGCAGTTCGACGAGCGAGCCCGCGACGCGGGCGGTCGCGTCGCCGCCGCCGTCCGGGCCGAGGGACCGTACGGCCCGCTCCAGCATCCGGTTGGACTGCTGGGCGGCGCTGCGGATGTCGGCCGAGCCGAGCCCGGCGATCTCCCCGATCCGGGTGGCGAACTCGGGGGAGCGGGCGTCGAGCCCGGCGAGCGAGCCGACGTACTCCCCGGCCCGGCGGGCCATCTCGTCGCGCACCCCGTCCTGGAGCGGTACGAGGCCGGCGGCCTGCTCCCGCTTGACGGGGGCGACGGGCTCGGGAGCGGTGAGGACGAGCGGGCCGTCCTCGGGCGGTGTCAGTGTCATGTGCGGTGGTCCCCCTATCCCTTGGCGCGCGCGGCCAGCGCCATCAGGATCTTGACGGTCGGTGCGCCGACCTGGCGGATGCCGGTCAGCCCCGGGTTGAGGTACGCGGCGTGCGGCGCGGTCGCGGCGGTGAACTCGGCGACGCCCTCCTGCGGGCGGAAGCCGTGGCGGACGGCCAGCTCGCGCAGCTTCGGGTCGGTGGCGAGCAGCGAGCCGAGCTCCTTGGCCTCGTCGCTGATCGGAACGAAGGTGTGCGGGGAGTTGACGGTGGTGTCCGGATACAGGACCACCATGTCGCCCGGATCCTGCTTCTGCTGGAGCAGGGCCGCCACCTGGGACTCGTAGGCCAGGATGAGCGGTTCACCGCTGCCGCTGATGAAGGACCGGAAGGGGTCGTCGGTGCTCTGTTCCAGGGCGCCCTGCACGGAGATCAGCTTGTGCATGAGCGGCGCGGTGCGCTCGACCGCGGCGTCGTCGCCGACGACTCCGAGGTTGTTGGCGACGTTGGAGGTCGCGGCGAGGAAGAGCGCGCCGGAGTTGGAGGTGGTCGGGTCGGTGGTCTTGATGAACACCGTGCCGATCAGCTCGGGATAGGCGGAGGTGCCGCCCTGCAGGGCCTGCCAGGTCCTGTCCTCCTGGGCGGCCTTGAGGTAGGGACCAAGGAGAAGGGTGCCGGAGTTCTTGCCGGTCATCTTGGCGAGGCCGTGCTCGGAGAGCACCTTGGCCGCGTTGGAGCGGGCGATGACGACGAGCGGGGAGAAGAAGGGCTTGGTGTTCTGCGCGCCCTTCAGGCCGGCCGCCGCCTCGATCTCCTTGGCGGGCTCACTGCTGCTGGGGAAGGCGAAGTCGAACTCCTTGAGGGCGAGTTGATCCATCGCCCAGGAGCCCGAGGTCTCCGTCTTCACGGTGTAGCCCTTGTCCGCAAGGGCCTTGACGACGTCCCGGTCACGAAAGAACTCGGACTTCTCGGACCCGATGACGCCTCGCACGGTCTTCGTTGCCGTGCCTTCCGGCTTGTGCCCCCCGATGGCGATGACGGCTGCGACGCCGCCGATCAGGAGGACCGCCAGGGCGATTCCCAATATGCGTCTCACGGGTGCAGCGTGCTCGCGGAAACCCACATTCCGCGAGGTCTTGAATGAACGTCAGGTGTCCAGCCGGTCCCACTTCGAAATGCTGTGTGGGCCCGTGGGTGCTGGTGAGCGGGGCGGGTGCCGAGGAGGATCGTGGCATGGGCGTGAGCGGGTTGAAGTGGCAGGGCTGGCTCGTCGGACTGGTGGTCCTGGCGGGGCTGCTGGTGTTCGCCCCGCTGGGGCTGTACGTCTGGGCCAGCGGCGAGCCGGGCGCGGCGCCGCCTCGGGCGGCCGTGGAGGACGTACGGGTCACCGGGTGCCGAATCGATCCGGCGAGCCGGCGCGTGGTGGCGACGGTCCAGGCGGCGGGCCGGCCCCAGGGCCTGGGGGCGTACGTCGTGACGGTCGAGTTCCGCGAGCGGGCGGACGCGGTCCCGGGCGACCGGGCGGCCCAGGCTTTGGTCAGGCTCCCGGGCGTCGCCCCGGCCGCGGTGGAACACGCAGAAGCCGTGGGCCCGGTCTGGCCGCCGTCCACGCCCCCCTGGTGCGGTGTCGCTGCCGCGGAGTTCCGCCCGACCCCGGGCTGACCACCCCGCGCCGCCGCTGCTGGGGCTCCGCCCCCGGCCCCCCGCGCCTCAAACGCCGGCGGGGCTAAATTCGGGCTGACGCCCTCACGCCTCAAACGCCGGCGGGGCTGGATTCGGGCTGGTGCCGGCCGCCTCGCGCCGCGTCGGCTGGATTGCCGCAGGGCAATTCCAGCCCCGCCGGCGTTTGAGGCGCGGGGTCCGGGGCGGAGCCCCGTAGTGCCCCGCGCAGCGGCGGTATCCCCCCGAGCAACCCCGCAGGGGACATGGCACCCGGTCCGGAGCCTCCGCGGCCCCGGACCGGGGCCGTCAGTGGGCGCCGGCCAGGTCCAGCGAGGACAGGGCGGCGGCGTGCGCGTCCATCCGCTCGGCGGCGAGGATCGCGACGGTGGTGTCCGCGCGGGACGCGGCGACGAGGAGCGCGCGGGCGGCGAGGTCGTGCGCGCGCTGGTGCAGCGCCGCGGTCTCCTCGGCGGCGCCACCCGCCGCACGGGTCGGCTGGGCCCCGCGCAGTCGCGCCACCTGCGCGGCGATCTCCGCGGCGGCGTCCTGGAGCCCGAGCTCGTCGGTCAGGGTGAGCAGCGCGGCGAGATGCCCGGCGAGCTGGATGTCCAGGGCCTCGCCCCGGCTGCTGTGCGGGTAGTCGCTCTGGTGGCCGCCCACACGGTGGACGACCGGCTTGGTGCGGATCGGCTCGTACATGAGGAGGCCTCCTGCGTGGGTCAGGAGACCATCCTACATTGGATTCGTTCTAAAGTTGAGCTGAATCCGGCTACGGCTGGCTGTAGCCGTCCAGGAAGTTCCCGATCCGGGTCACCGCGTCGGCCAGATCCTGGGCGGCGGGCAGGGTGACGATCCGGAAGTGGTCGGGCTCGGGCCAGTTGAAGCCCGTGCCGTGCACGACCATGATCTTCTCGGCCCGCAGCAGGTCGAGGACCATCTGGCGGTCGTCCTTGATCTTGTAGACCGAGGGGTCGAGCTTCGGGAAGAGGTACAGCGCCCCCTTGGGCTTCACGCAGGTGATGCCGGGGATCTGCGTCAGCACGTCGTACGCCGCGTCGCGCTGCTCCAGCAGCCGTCCGCCCGGCAGGACCAGGTCCACGATGGACTGCCGGCCGCCGAGGGCGGTGGCGATGGCGTGCTGGGAGGGCATGTTGGCGCAGAGCCGCATGTTCGCCAGGATCGTCAGGCCCTCGATGTACGACGAGGCGTTCTTCTTCGGGCCGCAGACCGCCATCCAGCCGGCCCGGTAGCCGGCGACGCGGTAGTTCTTGGAGAGCCCGTTGAAGGTCAGGGTCAGCAGGTCCGGCGCGATGGCGGCGGTATTGGTGTGCGTGGCCCCGTCGAAGAGGATCCGGTCGTAGATCTCGTCCGAGCAGACGACCAGGTTGTGGCGGCGGGCGATGTCCGTCAGCCCGCGCAGCATCTCGTCGTCGTAGACGGCGCCGGTCGGGTTGTTCGGGTTGATGATCACGAGCGCGCGGGTGCGGTCGGTGATCTTGCGCTCGATGTCGGCGAGGTCCGGCATCCAGTCGGCCTGCTCGTCGCAGCGGTAGTGCACTGCCGTGCCGCCGGCGAGGCTCACCGAGGCCGTCCACAGCGGGTAGTCCGGCGCCGGGACCAGCACCTCGTCGCCGTCGTCGAGCAGCGCCTGCATCGACATCTGGATCAGCTCGGAGACGCCGTTGCCGAGGTAGATGTCCTCGACGTCCAGCTCGATGCCCTTGGTCTGGTAGTGCTGCATGACCGCGCGGCGCGCGGAGAGCAGCCCCTTCGCGTCCCCGTAGCCGTGGGCGTTGCCCAGGTTGCGGAGCATGTCCTCAAGGATCTCCGGCGGGCAGTCGAAGCCGAAGGCCGCGGGGTTGCCGGTGTTGAGCTTGAGGATGCGATGACCTGCTGCTTCGAGCCGCATCGCCTCTTCGAGCACGGGGCCGCGGATCTCGTAGCAGACATTGGCGAGTTTCGTTGACTGGATCACCTGCATGACGGGAGCTTACGGGGCCCCGTGCGGGCGCGCCGCGCCATTTCACCCAGGGGTGCCGCGAGCGATATGTCCCGTTTCGCGCGAAGGGTGGGTGCGGGCGCCGCGCGTCCTTGGAATCCGGGGCCGCGCCACGGTTCCGGCCTGCGGAACGGCGGCGCCCCCGCGGCCGGGTCCGCGCCGATGTTGCGCTCGTCACTCCGGGAGGGTGCACACCACCCGGGTGACCCCGCCCTGTCAGTGGGGCGCTCTACGGTGTGGGGAGTGCCGTACGTCAGGGGGAGGGGTGAGGCACATGACACCGCTGAAGGTCATCGCGGGGGACGCGACCAGCCCGCAGGCCAAGGGGCCCAAGGTCATCGCGCACGTCTGCAACGACATCGGGGGCTGGGGGAAGGGCTTCGTGCTCGCGCTCTCCAAACGCTGGCCCGAGCCGGAGGCCGAGTTCCGGGCCTGGCACCGGCGCCGGAGCGCGAACGACTTCGGGCTCGGCGCCGTGCAGCTGGTGCGGGTCCGGCCCGACACCTGGGTGGCCAACATGGTCGGCCAGCGCGGCATACGCACCGGCAGCGGCGGCCCGCCGATCCGGTACGAGGCGGTCGGGCGCTGCCTCGGACTGCTCGCCGGGCACGCGATCGAGCTCGGGGCCTCCGTACACATGCCCCGCATAGGCTGCGGGCTCGCCGGCGGCAGGTGGTCGCGCATCGAACCGCTGATCACCGACGCGCTGTGCGCCCGCGACGTGTCGGTGACGGTGTACGACCACGGCTGAGACCGCGCATGGCAGCATCGGCCCCATGGAGTACCGGTACGCGACCGAGGCCGACGCGCCCGCCATGGCGGCTCTCTTCGCCGCCAACCACCACGACGCGCTGAGTGCGCAGCAGCGGGCCGCCCAGGGCTTCGTACAGGGCGCGTTCGACGAGGCCGCGCTGACCCGCATGGCCGGGGCCGGGGAACTGCTGGTCGCGGACGACGGGGGCCGCGTCGCCGGCCTGCTCGCCCTGTCGGTCGCGCAGGACCTGCCCGCCCCGCCGCCACCGGTCCTGGGCCTGCTCGGGGCGCAGGACACGCTGCGGTGGCAGGGCCGCGCGCTGAGCGAGACCCGCTGGCTGCTCTACGGCCCGGTGGTGGTCGACGCCGCCTACCGCGGCCACGGCGTGGCCCGGGGCCTGTTCACCATGGCCGTCGCGGAGGCGGCCGGCCGAGCGGACGCGGTGGTGGCGTTCATCGAGGCCGGGAACCTCCCGTCCTGGCGCGTCCACGTGGACGGCTTCGGCATGACCCCACTGGGCGACTACGTGGCCGCCGGCCGCACCTACAGCGCGGTGGCGGCTGCCGCCTGACCGTCGAGGAACGCAGCCCAGGCCGCGCCGGTCACGGCGAACCGGGGGCCGGCCTCGCCGAGTTTGGAGTCCCGGACGTGCACGGTGTGGGGGCACAGGGCGACCTCGACGCAGTCACTGCCTTGGTCATCGCTGTACGTCGACTTCCGCCAGTCCAGGGCGACTTCGATGCAGTTGGCGCCCTCGTCGTCGCTGTAACTGGACTTGAACCACGTGAGACCGCTGCTCATAGCTCCTCCGCGAGCTTCTTGATGAACTCCGCCGACTCTGCCGCACTGAGGGCGTTCATCCGGATCATGCCATGCGTCTGCGTGAGCGCACTGACCTTGTCCCGGTGGGAGTACATCGCCGTGGTCTTCTGGCCGTCGGCCCACGCCCACAGTTGGTGTTCGGGCGTCTCCATGAGGACGAGGGGGCCGCGCAGGGCCGCTCCACAGACCCGCCCGGAGGGCAGGACCTGGATGAAGACGTTCCGCAGATCGCTCAGCTTCAGGAGCAGGTGCAGTTGTCGGCGCATGACCTCCTTGCCGCCGACCCCCGTGCGCAGGGCTGCCTCGCCGATGATGAAGCCGTACACGGTCTTGATCCGGCGGCCCATCTTCTCCTGGCGTTCGAGTCGACCGCGGACGCGTTCCTCGATGGTCTCGGGGTCCAAGGGGGGAGAGCCGTCGCCCATCAGAGCCCGCATGTACTCCTCGCTTTGCAACAACCCCGGGATCAGCAACGGTTCGTAGTTGTTGAACGCGAAGCACTCCGCCTCCGCCGCCATGAACTCCTCGGACCGTTTAGGAAACGGCTCCGGCTTCATGTACTCCGAGACGGCCGCCAGCTTGCCGCCCGCGCCGAACATCGAGTCCGCGACCTGGAGGAGCCGCAACGTGGGCCGCCGGCGGCCCAGTTCCATCGACTTCACCGTCTCCGCGTCGTAATTGGCCTCCGCGCCCAGTTCCTCGCGGGTCTTGCCGGCCTCCGTGCGCCACAGCTTGACCTGGTTGCCGCCGTACCGCCACGCCTCGGTCATCGGTCCGTTCCTCCCCTCGCACCGGTACCGCGCGTGTACAACCAGCCCCGGTCTACGCGCGGTTACTCGCCCGGCCCATACCCCCGGCGCCACTGTATGGACCATGGATCACCCCATCGAGTGGCGCTACCCCCGCGCGCCCCGCAGCGTCCCTCACGCCCGCGCCCGGCTCGCCGCCCAGGCCCGGGAGTGGAAGCTGCCCGACGACACGGCCGAGACGGCCGTGCTCCTGCTGAGCGAGCTGATGGCCAACGCCTGCCGTCACGCCCGGGTGCCCGCCGGGCGGGAGGTGTGGGTGCGGTGCCTGCTGAGCGGGGAGCGGCTGCGCGTCGAGGTGCTCGATGCCGGGTGCGAGCTGCCCGTACCCCGCGAGGCGCGCCCGCTGGACGAGTCCGGGCGGGGGCTCGCCATCGTGGCGGCGCTGGCCGGGGCCTGGGGCGCGTACCCGAGGGAGTGCGGGATCGGCAAAGCCGTCTGGTTCGAGCTCGGCTTCGAGTTCACCGCTCGATGATCACCAGCGGGATCTCGCGGGGCGCGGCCGCCGCCTGGTAGTCGTCGTACGCGGGCCAGAGCGCGGTCATCGCCGCCCAGTACGTCTCGCGCTCCTCGGGGGTCGCCGTGCGGGCGCGGGCCCGGGCGGTGAGCGCGCCGACCTGGAGGCGGACCTCGGGGTGGCTGCACAGGTTCCGGTACCAGCCGGGGTGGTGGGCCGCGCCGTCGGCGGCGGCGAGGACGATGTAGCGGTCCTCGTCCCTGGCGTAGATCAGCGGGGTGCGCACCGTACGGCCCGCGACGCGGTCGAAGGTGGTGAGCAGCAGGGTCGGGACCCCGTGCCACAGGTGTCCGTCGGCGCCGGCGCTGGCGACGTACGCGCGCACGTGGTCGAGGCGGCTGCCGGGCGGCGGGTCGGCCGGGTGCTCCCAGTCGACGGCGGCGGTGGCGGGGGTGATGGCGGTCTGCATCCTGCTGTCCTCCGGATCGGGCCCCCGCGCGGCTAACGAGCGTCCACCGATTCTGGATGCGGTCGGCCGGTCCCGCACGGCAGGCGCGCGGGGGGAGCCCCCGGGGCCGGGCGCCGGGGGCGGGTCCGCGGCTACGGGAGGTAGCGCTCGATGACCTGCGGACCTTCCTTCTCGATCAGCTTGCGTGCCTTCTCGACCCGCTCCGGAGTCGGGTCGTGTCCGGTCGCCATCACCAGGTCTTCGGGGTCGTACGGCCGGTCGCCGCCCGTGTGGAGCCGGTCCGACCGCGTGGGCTGCTGGTCCGATTCACTGTCCATCGGGTACCTCCTCCTGTGTTCCCTGGCCCCATCGTCCGGCCGCGGTCCCATGAACGCACCTCGGGACGTCGGGACCCGGGGACCTCGGGATCAGAGGGTGCCCGCCGTGGCCAGCGTGCCGAGGGCGACCAGGGCGGCGCAGATGCCCAGGTTCACGGCCCTGTGCTCCCAGAACACGGCGACGAACTCGCGGATCGTGGCGCTCGGCCAGTAGTACCGGGCGGTGGGCGAGCCCAGTACCTGCCCGTTCACCCGGGCCTTGCGGGCCATCATCGCCGCCCGGAAGGCGTGGAAGTCGTTGGTGACCACCACGCACCGGTAGTGCGGGTCGTGCGCCGTCATGAGCTCGCGGCTGAACAGCATGTTCTCCTCGGTCGTGGTGGACCGGTCCTCCAGCACGACGTGCTCCTGCGGCACCCCCTGCGCGATCAGCCAGTCCGCCATCGCCCGGGCCTCGGGGACCTTCTCGTCCGAGCCCTTGCCGCCCGAGACGAGCAGCACCGGCGGCCGCCCGCCCCGGGCGAGCTGGGCCTCGTAGATCTTCTGGCCCTTGCGCAGGCGCGAGGCCAGCAGCGGTGGCACGCGGTCGCCGCCGATGAGGCCCGAGCCCAGCATGACCACGTGGTCGACGTCGCCGCGCACCCTGATCCGCCCGTACAGGAAGGCGTACCCGAGGAAGCAGAGGAAGGTGAAGGAGACGTACACGACGACCAGGGTCAGCGTCGCGACCATGCCGTCGAGGATCCGGGAGCCCTGCATGTCGACGGTGATCAGCAGCGCGATCATCGCGAAGATGCCCAGCCCCGCCAGCAGCGACAGCAGGTTGGCCGGGCTGCGGCCCTCCCGGCGGACCATGGTCACGCCGTTGCCGATCAGGAAGACGCCGAGCGCGAGGATGCCGAGGGTGGGGACGGCGAACACGAGCATCAGGACGGCCACGAACGCCCATTGCGGCAGTGCGGACACCTGGAGGAGCAGCGCGAACGACAGGGTGATGAAGGTCAGGCCGAGCAGCACCGCGTTGCGGAAGCGGCGGCGGTCTTTGCGGACGCTGAGGCAGAAGAGCAGGAAAAGCAGGGCGGCTAGGGCGAAGGCGACCATGCGGTTCATCGTAAGTGTTACGGATGGGCCGGTCCGCGGCGTACGGACCGTCCCGCGAGGACGTCCGTCCGGCGGCCGTCCCGCATCACGAAGCGCCCGTCGATCAGTACGTACGGGATCCCGGTGGGCAGCGCGCGCGGCCGCTCGTACGTGGACCCGGCCGCCACCGTGTCGGGGTCGAAGAGCACCAGGTCGGCGCGGTACCCCTCGCGTACGAGCCCCCGGTCGGGCAGCCGCAGGCGCGCGGCCGGGCGGCCGGCCAGGTGGGCGACGCACTCCTCCAGGGTGAGCACGCCCAGCTCGCGGACGTAGTGGCCGAGGTAGTGCGGGAAGGTGCCGTACGCCCTCGGGTGCGGCTTCGCGCCCTGCAGGATGCCGTCCGAGCCGCCCGTGTGCACGGGGTGGCGCATGATCGCCCGGACGTTCTCCTCGTGCCCGACGTGCTGGAGGATGCCCGTCCGCAGCCGGTCCTCCAGCAGGAGCCGCCGGGCGGCCTCCCAGCCGGTCAGGCGCGTGCCGACGTACGGGGAGAGCGCCGGATCGCCGACGCCCGCGATCTCGATCGTGGACCAGTCGACGGGGACGCCGTGGCAGCCGTCGGAGCCCTCCACCTCCAGTTCGCGACGGATCCGCTCGGCCTCGGCGTCGTCGCGCAGCCGCGCCAGGACCGCCTCCGGGCCGCCCTCGCCCGCACGGCTCGGGAGGAGCGCGACGAGGGTGGTGCAGCCGGGGGTGTACGGGTAGCTGTCGAGGGTGATGTCGCAGCCGTCGGCCAGCGCCGCGTCGAGGAGGGCCAGCAGCTCGGGGGCCCGGCCGGCGTTCTCCCCGAAGTTCATGGTGGCGTGCGCGAGGTGCAGCGCGCAGCCGGCCTCGCGGGTCAGCTCGACCATCTCGGCGTAGGCGGCGAGCGCGCCGCGGCCGTACGAGCGGTGGTGCGGGCAGTAGTAGCCGCCGTACCGGGCGACGACCCGGCACAGCTCGGTCAGCTCGGCGCCGGACGCGTACATGCCGGGGGTGTAGGTGAGCCCGGAGGACATCCCGACGGCGCCCTGCGCGAGGCCGTCGGCGACGAGCGTACGCATCCGGTCCAGCTCGGCCGGGGTGGCCGGGCGGTCCTCCCAGCCGAGGGCGTACGCGCGGACCGTGCCCTGGGGGACGAGGTAGGCGGCGTTGACGGCGATGCCCCGGCCGCCGTGGGCGGTGTCCAGGGCGTCGAGGTAGCCGCCGACGGTGCGCCAGCGGAAGTCGACGTCGTCGCCGGGGCCGTTCCAGCCGGCGATGGCGGCCCGCACCTCGCCGAGGGTGCGGTCGTCGACGGGGGCGTAGGAGATGCCGTCCTGGCCGAGGACCTCCAGGGTCACGCCCTGGGCGGCCTTGGCGCCGTGGTCCGGGTCGCGGAGCAGGGCGAGGTCGCTGTGGGCGTGCATGTCGACGAAGCCCGGGGCGAGGACGAGGCCGTGGGCGTCGAGGCTGCGCCCGCCCCGGGGGACCCGGCCGACCGCGGCGATCCGGCCCTCGTGGACGGCGACGTCGGCGGTGTACGAGGGCCCGCCCGTGCCGTCGACGACGCGGGCCCCGCGGATGACCAGGTCCATCGGGGTGCCGGACCTAGAAGAAGGTGCGGACGTAGTCGCTGACCGTGCCGTCCGCCTCCACGACCGGGATCAGCGGCCACTTCTCGAAGATCGTGCAGGGGTGGGACATGCCGAGGGCGACCCAGTCGCCGACGTCCAGGTCCTCGGCCGAGTCGGTCTCCAGCCAGGCGTGCTGGTCGGACAGCTTGGTGACGCGGATCCCGGTGGCGGGGCGCTCGGCGCCGTCAGCACCGTCGGCCGCGGTGCGCACCAGCTCGGCCTCCGGCAGGCCGAGGTCGTAGGCGATGTCGCGCTTGCCGGCGTTGACGAAGGCCTGGGTGGGGGAGGGGCGCGAGACGACCTGGGTCCAGAGGCGGAACGCCGGGCGCAGGCCGCCCTCCTCGGGGACGCGGTTGAAGGGAGTCAGGCGGGTGTACCAGCCGTGGTCGTGCGAGACGTACGCGCCGGAGCGCAGCAGGCGAAGGGTGGGCCGGGACAGCTCCGGGAGGTCGCCGAAGACGTCGGCGACGGCGTCGAACCAGGCCGAGCCGCCGGCGCTGACGACGATCTCCTCCAGGGCGGGGGAGAAGCGGCCGGCCTTGTCGAACTCGACCACGAGGCCGGTCATCCGGCGCAGGTAGGCGTGGACGTTGTCCGGGTCGGCGCCGGGCACCTCGGCCTCGTAGCCGGCGACGCCGACGAGGCGCAGGGTGGTGGAGGCGTGGGCGACGGCGTCGGCCACGGCGCGGCAGTCGTCGTCGCTGCGGGCTCCCGTGCGGGCGCCCTCGCCGGCGCCGAGCTCGACGACGACGTCCACGCGGACGCCGAGGCCCATCAGGGCGCGGTCCATGAGCTGTACGCCGCGTACGGAGTCGACGTAGCAGACGAAGCGGAAGTCGGGGTCGGCGGTGAGCTCGGCGGCTACCCAGCGCAGGGCGGCGGGGTCCACGAGCTCGTTGGCGAGGAAGATCCGCTGGATGCCGAAGGCGCGGTAGACGCGGGCCTGGTGGGGAACGGCGGCGGTGATGCCCCAGGCGCCGTGGTCGAGTTGGCGGCGGAAGAGCTGCGGAGCCATGCAGGTCTTGCCGTGCGGGGCGAAGGCGAGGCCGTGGCGGGTGGCGTACTCGCCGAGGGCGGCGAGGTTGTGCTCGAGCGCGGCGGCGTCGAGGGTCAGGACGGGGGTGGTGAACCCGCCGGTGTAGAGGTTGCGCCGCTCGGCGGCGAGGCGGCCGACGGTGAGGCCGGCGCTCTGCGCGTCCGGGGGCAGGCCCTTGAACCGGTGGTCCACCGGTTCGTCGGCGAGTGCCTTGACGGGGTCGCTGGCCATGTGGGTGCCTCCCGGGGTTGTGCGGTTGCGCTGTCCGCAACGGTCGTTGCGTATGCCGCTGCATGCTGTCTAACATCCCGGGTGACGGGCGGTCAACGCCGGTGCGGCGCCGCTGCCGGGGGCCAGCCCCCGGACCCCCGCGCCTCAAACGCCGGCGGGGCTGATTTTCTCCGGGCGGCCCCGGCAAAAGGCGGCATCAGCCGAAATCCAGCCTCGCCGGCGTTTGAGGCGCGGGGTCTGGGGCGGAGCCCCAGGAGACGAGAGGACACGGCGTGAGCCAGTCGGTGGAGCGGGCGCTGCGGATCCTGCCCGCGCTGGCCAAGGGGCCGGCCGGGCTGGGGGACGTGGCCGCGGAGCTCGACGTGCACAAGAGCACCGCGCTACGGCTGCTCCGGACCCTTCACGCACACGGCTACGTGTACCGGCAGGCCGACGGCCGCTACCGCCTCGGCGCCGGGCTCTTCGCGCTCGCCGCGGAGGCCGTCGAGAACCTCGACGTCCGCGACCTCGCCCACCCCCACCTCGTCGAGCTGAACCGGACCACCGGCCACACCGTGCACCTCGCCCTGCACCAGGACGACGAGGTCGTCTACGTGGACAAGGTCGACAGCCGCTACCCCGTACGGATGTACTCCCGCATCGGGAAGCCCGTACCCCTCACCGTCGCCGCCGTCGCGAAGGTGCTGCTCGCCGACCTCCCGGAGAAGGAGCGCGCGGCCCTGGCCGACCGGGTCGACTACCCCCGGTACACGGCCCGTTCGACCCCCGACGCCGCCGCCTTCCTCCGCGAGCTGGCGCTCGTACGGGAGCAGGGCTGGGCCACCGACCTCGGCGGCCACGAGGAGGCGATCAACTGCGTCGGCGCGCCCGTCCGCGGCCCCGGCGGGCGGGTCGTCGCCGCGCTGTCGGTCTCCGCCCCGACCGCCGCGGCCCCCGCCGAAGCGCTGCTCGAACTCCTGCCGCTCGTACTGCACACCGCCGACACCATCAGCCGGGAGTACTCCGGCTCCGCACAGGAAGACCCCTCATGACCGAGAAGACCGCCGTCACCCCCGCCACCCACACCGCTCCGCCCGCGAAGTTCTCGCACGGCGTGCGCAAGGGGAACATCCTCCAGGTCGCCGGCCAGGTCGGCTTCCTGCCGCACGTGGACGGCCGGGCGCCCACCCCGGCCGGGCCCACCCTGGGCGAGCAGACCCTCCAGACGCTGGAGAACGTCCGCTCCGTGCTGGAGGCCGGCGGCGCGGGCTGGGACGACGTGATGATGATCCGCGTCTACCTCACCGACACGGGCCACTTCGCCGAGATGAACGAGATCTACAACGCGTACTTCGAGGAGCAGGGCCTGAAGGAGGCCCCGGCCGCCCGTACGACCGTCTACGTCGGCCTGCCCGCCGGCCTGCTCGTCGAGATCGACGCCCTCGCCGTCCTCGGATGAGGGGAACGGCAAACGGGACGGGAAAGGGCGCCCCCCTGGCGGTGGGGCGCCCTGGTTCCTAGACGCAGTACTGCGACTGCTTGCCGATCGACCGGTACATGCAGTCCGCGTTCTCCAGGAGCTGGAGCACCGCTTCCTTGTTGCGCGCGGTCTCGCGGTCGATCACCTCGTCGGGCGGGTAGAAGCCGCCCCCGCCGTTCTCCGGGTACATCTCGAAGGTGTACGTGAAGATCTTCTGGTTGCCCCACATCCAGTCGTCGATCGTCCCGTCCGTGATGTACAGGTCGCTCGACTGCTCCGGCGTGTAGCCGTTGCTGTTCGCCATGCTCGTGCCGATGGTCTTGTACACCGCCAGGTCATCGGCGGTCAGGCCGGGCGCCGTGTCGTTGTACGTCCACCCGAACGGCCACAGCACCAGCTCGCTGTACGTGTGGAAGTCGATGGAGGCCGTGATCTGCTGCTTGCCGCCGACCACGCGGCTGCGTACGAAGTCCGCGACCACCTTCACCTCGGGCGCCGACTCGGCGGACGCGCCGCGGTAGGTCTCGGAGCTCTTGCTGCTGCTGGAGCCGCCGCAGCAGCCCCACTTGTAGTTCCAGTTGCGGTTCTCGTCGGTGCCCACGAACG
The DNA here is from genome assembly GCF_042736805.1 of Streptomyces sp. NPDC060031. Taxonomy (NCBI): domain Bacteria; kingdom Bacillati; phylum Actinomycetota; class Actinomycetes; order Kitasatosporales; family Streptomycetaceae; genus Streptomyces; species Streptomyces sp. NPDC060031. The sequence goes on along the minus strand of NZ_JBHWVM010000022.1, from coordinate 57,401 downwards.
AGGAGCCCGAGTTCGGCTGGCGGTTCTTGCGCCACGAGCGGTACGAGCCCGTCGCGATGTCGTACTCGCCGCCGTCCGGGTTCAGGTCCGGCACGATCCAGATCTCGCGCCCGTTGACCATGTTGGTGACCCGGGACTCGGTGCCGTACTTCGAGCCGAACTCCTTGAGCAGGTAGAGCGCCATCTCGACGGTCAGGTGCTCGCGGGCGTGCTGGTGGTGGGTGAAGAGGACCTCGGGCTCGTTCTCGTCGGTCGCGACGTTGTCGCTGATCTTGATCGCGATGATGTCCCGGCCCTGGTACGACTTCCCGATCACCTTCTTGCTCATGATCGAGGGGTACTGCGCGATGCGCTGGTCGATCTCGGCGTTCGCCTCGGCGTAGTTGTGGTACTTAGAGTCCGCCGAGGGGAAGTCCATCGCCTTGGCCGCGACGCCGGGCTCGGTGCGGGCCGGCGGGCCGGGCAGGGGCGTCAGCCTGTAGCCGAGCCCGCGCAGGGCCTTGGCCTGCATGGTGTCGGCGCTGACGACGACCGAGCGGGCGTCGACCTCGTCGATGGAGGCGCCGGTGCGGAGCAGGTCCGTGCGCTCCTGCGCGGTGGCCGGGCCCTTGATCTCGTACTGGACGATCGCCTCGTCCTGGGTGGCCGTGGACGGGGTGGGCGGGGGAGCTGCTGTCGCGCTCAGGCCGTAGGCGGGTGCGCCGAGCGCGAGCGCCAGCAGGGCCGCCGTGACGGCGGCCCTTCGGCGGTTGTGGAGCCGCATGCGTTCTCCTGGGTGGGAGTGTGGGGGTAGCCGTGCGGACGCGCACAGCGTGCTCTTGTGGCATGTCCGGGTCAAGAACCCGAATCGGCCACCCCCACACCACTACCTGCTAGGGCAGGCCGTGGACCTTGGGACCCACCGCATTGGACCAAGCGCTACCCGCCTTGGCGTCCCAGTTGGTCGACCAGGTCATCGCGCCGCGCAGCCCCGGGTAGGTCTTCGACGGCTTGAAGGACCCGCAGCTCGTGCCGCGCGCCAGGCAGTCCAGCGCGTTGTTCACGACGGTCGGGGAGACGTAGCCGCTGCCCGCGCCGCTCGGCGAGGCCGGGAGGCCGATGCCGACCTGTGAGGGGTCGAGGCCGCCCTCCAGCTGGATGCAGGCGAGCGCGGTGAGGAAGTCCACCGAGCCCTGGGAGTAGACCTTGCCGTCGCAGCCGTTCATGGAGCCGCTGTTGTAGTACTGCATGTTGACGACGGTCAGTATGTCCTTGATGCCCAGCGCCGTCTTGAAGTAACCGCCCTGCGTGGACTGCATGTCGATGGTCTGCGGGGCCATCGTGATGACGAGCGAGGAGCCCGCCTTCGAGGACAGCGAGCGCAGCGCCTGCGTCATGTACGTCGGGTTGAGGCCGTTCTCCAGGTCGATGTCGATGCCGCTGAAGCCGTACTCCTGCATCAGCGCGTACGCGGAGTTGGCGAGGTTGTTCGCGGAGGTCGAATCATTGACCGAGATCGTGCCCTTCTCGCCGCCGATCGACAGGATGACGGACTTGCCGGCCGCCTTCTTGGCGGCGATGTCCGCCTTGAACTGGGCGACGGTGTAGCCGCCGAGTCCCGCCGAGTCGAGGTTGAAGGTGATGGCGCCGGGCGTGGTCGTGGCGTCGGCGAAGGAGACGGCGATGATGTCGTACTGCGCGGAGACGTCGGAGATCCTCTGGACCGTCGCGCCGTTGTTGAAGTTCTGCCAGTAGCCCGTCAGGGCGTGCGGGGGGACGGACGGGTTCGGATTGCCGCCGCCGCCCGTCGTGGTGCCGGTCACCGCCGCGGACTTCGGTCCCTCGCCCGCCGCGTTGTACGCGCTCACCTGGAAGGAGTACGAGGTCGAGGCGGCGAGTCCGGTGACCTGGGTGGAGGTCGCGGACACGGTCTGGACGCGGACGCCGTTCTGGTACACGTGATAGCCGGTGGCCCCGCTGACCGCGTTCCACGAAAGGGTGAGCGCATTGGCGCTCTGGCCGGAAACGGCGGTCCCGGCCGGCGCGCCGGGCACGGACGGGCCGGGGTCGGTGCCGCCGCCCCCGTCGGGGCCGAAGACGCTGAACTCGTCGATCACGTAGGCCGGTTGGCCGTACCAGCCGTGCGTCCAGACGGTCACCTGGGTGGTGTTCGGGCCGGTGCTGAATGTGGTGGACAGCTTCTGCCAGCCGCCGCCCGAGCCGGGGGTCCAGGTGGAGACGTCCTGGGTGCCGGTGCCGGTCGCGCCGAGGTAGACGTAGCTGCCCTGGACCTGCGTGCTCAGCGTGTACGCCGAGTTCGGCTTGACCGTGACGGTCTGGCTGCACTGCGCGTTGTCCTGGCCCGCCGGGGTGCCCTTGAGGGCGCCTGCGCCGGTGTGGACCGGCGAGGAGACGGCGGCGCCGCTGCCGCCGGTACAGGACCAGTTGGCGAGGCCGGACTCGAAGCCTCCGTTGCGGACGACGTTGACGTCCGCGGCCTGCGCGGCCGTGGCGGTGAGGGCGGCCAGGCCCCCGGCGGTGAGGGTGGCGGCGCCCAGCAGGGCGAGGGAGCGTATGCGGTTCACGAGGGCTCCGGTGGGGGGAGGAAAGGGGATGAGGAGGAGCGGGGGGTGGGCGGGGGCGAGTGGGGTCGCCCGGAAAACGTTGCAGCGCAGCCAAGTTGGTCCAGACCAATCTCCCTGTCAAGAGTGTTTGCAATGTGGCTTGAAATGATCGGACTGCCGATCCCGGTTGTCCGGGTTTCCCGCCACCTGTGACATGTGCTCGCGGCACGGGAATCCTCAAGCCCCTGCCCTGCCAGGGACGACGCGGATATGGTGCTGGAGCAAGGGGCTCCGGCGGGGGAAGAGCGTTGATCGTTTGCGGTCGCGCAGGGTCTGTGCGGGCGCGGGACGGGGCGACGCCGGTGCGAGCCGGGAGAGAACGTCCGCGGTGTACGGGGTGAACAGGGGGATTCGCGTGCCGACCGCCATTGCTGTCACCAGCGCCGATCTGGTGCTGCCGGCCCCGGACCGGCACACCCCGGCGGCCGCCGTGCTGCCCCCGCCCGACCAGATCGACCTGGAGGGCTCCCTGGCCCACACGGCCGGCCTGCTCGAACGCCACGGGCACCTCGTGGTCGTCGTACCGCCCTGGCTGCCCACCGCCGCCGTCCGCCGGCTGCACACCGTACGGGCCATCCTGGAGAGCGACCGGATCGCGTTCCTCGACATCGATCTGCCGCCGCTGGGAACCGCCCTGCTGGTACGTCAGCTGCGCCAGCTCAGTGTCTGCGACTTCAGCCCCGGCGTGCTCGCCTCCGCGGCCCGGCTGCTCTCCCACTACGTCTACGCGGGCGCGCTGCTCGGTTCCGTGGCCAAGCTCGACCGGGTCCCCGTCGGGCTGAAGGCGCACGCCAAGTCCTGGGCGCCGAGCGCGCAGTTCGGCGTACTGGCCAACCCGGCACCGCACCTGGTCAAGCTCGGCGCCCCCGGGGCGCACGGGGCGCACGGGGGCGGCGGGTTGCCGCCCGGCCCCGAGTTCGCCACCCACCTCACCTTCGCCCGCGGCCAGCTCGCCTCCGACTGGGTCGCGGCCGAACTGGCCCCCGCCTGGCGGGTCCAGGGCGTCATGGAGAACCCGCTGCCGGCCGACTCGCCCGCCTGGTGGGGCACGCCGAAGCTGGTCGAGTTCGCCGCCGCCATCCCGGACCCCGCCGTCCTCTACCAGCTCGTCGCCTCGGTCCGCCGCGAGGAGTGCCGCTGGTGCGGCTACGAGCTCATCGGCGACCGCTGCGGCTTCTGCGCCGCGCCGCTGACGGCCCCGCCGCCGGGCCGCCCCGGGGCGGCCACGGCCGACCCGTACGCCGGCCAGTACTCCAGATCCAGATCCTGACCGTCCCGAAGACACGAAGAACGGCGAGGTAGTCCGGCAAATGAACTCACGCCAGCGCCGCGGCGTCATCCTGCTGCTCCTGTCCGTCCTGTGCGCCCTCGCGGCGTTCGGCGGGGTGCTCGTGGTGATCGGCGACGTCAACTCCAAGGTCGGGGCCGAGGTGGTCGCGTACCGCGTGAAGGGCGACATAGCGCCGTACAGCCCGCTGACGGCGGGCCAGTTCGAGGAGGTCACGGTCCCCGAGCGCTGGCTGTCCGAGACCGCCGTCACCGACCTCGGCGGACTCAAGGACAAGATCGCGCTCACCACCCTGAAGAAGGGCTCGCTGCTCCAGTCGGACATGTTCGTCGACAAGCCGCAGCTCCAGCCCGGGGAGCAGGAGATCGCCATCATGATCGACGCGGCGACCGGCGTGGCCGGCAAGATCACCTCCGGCGCCAAGGTCAACATCATCGCCACCTTCAAGGGCGCCAAGGACACCGAACCGTCCCGCTCGGTGATCATCGTCGCCAACGCCCGGGTCCTGGGCGTCGGCAAGCTCACCGCCCTCGACAAGGACAGCGGCAAGGGCCCGGCCGAAGCCGTCCCGATCACCTTCGCCCTGAACACCAAGGACACCCAGCGCGTCGCCTACGCCGAGTCCTTCGCGGAACACGTACGCCTGGCCCTGGTGGCCCCCGGCACCGACTCCGCGCCCGGCCCGAGCGACCGCACGTACACCCTCGACGGGGACAAGTGAGGCCCGGATGACGACCCGAATCCTCCCCGCGGTCGGCGACCCGGACGCCGCCCGCGCCATCGTGACCCTCATCGGCCAGCTCCCGGCCGCCGAACCGGCCGTCCCCGTCCCCGACTCCACGGCGCTGCTCGACACCCTCGCCCGGCTGGCCTCCGAATCCATCGACGACCTGCCCGAGGTGGTCCTGGTCCACGAGCGGATCGGCCCGGTCCCCGCCCTGGAGGTCATCCGCGAGGTCGCCCTGCGCTTCCCGGCGGTGGGCGTGGTGCTGGTCTCCTCCGACGCCGGACCCGGGCTCTTCTCCGCCGCGATGGACTCGGGCGCGCGCGGCCTGGTCAGCCTCCCCCTCGTGTACGAGGAGCTCGCCTCCCGCGTCCAGGCCGCCGCCCAGTGGTCCGTGGGCGTACGCCGCCACCTGGGCCGGGGGCCGGACCCGCGCACCGGGCCGGGCGGCCGGGTGGTGACGGTGACCGGGGCCAAGGGGGGCGTGGGCACCACCTTCGCGGCGGTGCAGTTCGCGCTGGCCGCGGCCGCCGCCGGACGGCGTACGGCCCTGGTGGACATGGACCTCCAGGCGGGCGACGTGGGCTCGTACCTCGACGTGCAGTTCCGGCGCTCCATCGCCGACCTCGCCGGCATCCAGGACATCTCGCCGCGCGTGCTCCAGGACGCGGTGTACGACGACCGCACGGGCCTCGCGCTGCTGCTGGCACCGGCGGACGGGGAGCGGGGCGAGGAGGTCGACGACCGGGCCACCCGGCACATCGTCGGCGCCCTGCGCGGCCGCTACGAGCTGGTCGTCATCGACTGCGGAACCCAGGTGACCGGCGCGAACGCCGCCGCCGTGGAGATGGCCGACGTGGCGGTGCTGGTCACCACGCCGGACGTGGTCGCGGTGCGGGCCGCGAAGCGGATGGTCCGGATGTGGGAGCGGCTCCAGGTGCGCAAGGCCGAGGACACCTCGATGGTCGTCAACCGCTGGACCAAGCACACCGAGATCCAGCCCGCCCTGATCGAGAAGATCACCAAGACCCGGGCCACCCGCACCCCCGTCCCGGCCGCCTTCAAGGAACTCCAGGCGGTCGTGGACGCGGGCCGGGTGCAGGACCTGGACAACCGCTCGACGGTGAAACAGGCCCTGTGGGCCCTCGCGGGCGAACTGGGCCTGCTGGCCCCGCCGCAGGACCCGGCGGCCGCCGCCGCGCCCGAACCGCCCGGCGGCGGCTCCGCCCTGGCGGTCCGCCCCTCCGGGCCGGTGGCCCGCCTGCGCGGCGGCGACCGGGGCGCGCTGGGCCCCCTCGGCGCCTGGTCGCGCCGCGGCCGGGAGGGCTGACGGATGCCGGGGCCGAGACGGCTGCGCTCCGACCGGGGGCAGGTGGCGGTGGAGTTCGTCGGCACCGTGCCGCTGATCCTGCTGCTCGTGACGGCGGTGTGGGAGTGCGTCCTGATCGGCTACGCCTTCTCCCTGGCGGGCAACGCGGCCGACGAGGCCGCGCGGGCGGGGGCCGTGAAGGGACCCGGTGCGTGCGCGGCGGCGGCCGGGGAGCACATCTCGGCCGCGTGGGCCCTCACGGTGCGGTGCGAGGAGTCCGGCGACGTCTACCGGGCCACGGTCAGCCTCAACATCCCCGTCCTGTTCCCCGGGCTGGGCTTCGGCGCGATCGACGGCACGGCCGGCGCGGCGATGGAGAGGGAGCGGCCTTGAACCGGAACCCGATGCACCGTGGCCACGCCCCCGTGTGGCGCTCCGACCGCGGCCAGGTCGCCCTCGAATACATCGGCTTCGTGCCGATCCTGCTCTTCGTCGCGCTGTGCGGGATCCAGCTCGGCTGGGTGGCGTACGTCCACGAGCAGGCGGACACGGCCGCCCGTACCGCCGCGCGCGTGGAGGCCCGTAACGGCGACGGCGGTGAGGCGGCGGGCGCCGCCTCGGTGAAGGGCGGCCTGGACATCCGGGTCGTCGTGACCAAGAGCGCCGACGCGGTGACCGCCACCGCGACGATCCGCGTCAACTCCATCGTGCCCGGCCTCGACATCTCGGACGCCGTGGCCACCGCGGTCATGCCCAACGACGACCCGAAGGGACCCTGACGATGAGCCTGCGTTCCCGGGTCAACACCCCCGACGACCGCCACGGCCCCCGCGAGGACGGCCGCCTGGTCTCCTCGTACCGCGCCAAGCTGCTGGAGGAGATCGACCTCGCCGAGATGTCCGCGCTCGCGCCCGCCGAGCGCCGGGCGCGCCTGGAGCGCGTACTCGGCCACATCATCAGCCGCGAGGGGCCCGTCCTCTCCACCGCCGAGCGCGCGCAGCTGATCCGCCGGGTCGTCGACGAGGCCCTCGGGCTCGGCGTGCTCGAACCGCTCCTCGAAGACCCGTCCATCTCCGAGATCATGGTCAACGGCCCCGACCAGATCTTCGTCGAGCGCGGCGGCCGGGTCGAGCAGCTCCCCCTGCGCTTCGCCTCGCACGACCAGCTGATGCAGACCATCGAGCGCATCGTCTCCACCGTCAACCGCCGTGTCGACGAGGCGAATCCGATGGTCGACGCGCGGCTGCCGAGCGGCGAGCGCGTCAACGTCATCATCCCGCCGCTCTCCCTGACCGGCGCCACGCTCACCATCCGCCGCTTCCCGCGCGCCTTCACCCTGCACGAGATGATCGGCCTCGGCTCGCTCGACGAGCAGATGCTGCTCCTGCTGTCCGGCCTGGTCCAGGCGAAGATGAACGTGATCGTCTCCGGCGCCACCGGCACCGGCAAGACCACGCTGCTCAACGCCCTCTCCGGTCTGATCCCCGAGGGTGAGCGGATCATCACCATCGAGGACTCGGCCGAACTCCAGCTCCAGCAGGCCCACGTCATCCGCCTCGAATCCCGGCCGGCGAACGTCGAGGGCAAGGGGCGGATCACCATCCGCGACCTCGTACGCAACTCCCTGCGCATGCGCCCCGACCGCATCATCGTCGGCGAGGTCCGGGGCGGCGAGACGCTCGACATGCTCCAGGCGATGTCCACCGGCCACGACGGCTCCCTGGCCACCGTCCACGCCAACAGCTCGCAGGACGCCCTGATGCGCCTGCAGACGCTCGCCTCCATGTCGGAGGTGGAGATCCCCTTCGAGGCGCTCCAGGACCAGATCAACAGCGCCGTGAACATCGTCGTCCAGCTCACCCGCTTCGGCGACGGCTCGCGCCGCATCACGGAGATCTCCGTCCTCGACTCACACGGCCGCGAGCCCTTCCGCATCATCCCGATCTGCCGGTTCGTGGTCCAGCCGATCGGACCCGACAACCGCGTGCGGGGCTACTTCCAGTACTACCCGCTGCCGCGGCGCGTCGCCGACCGCCTGTACATGAACAACCAGCCGATCCCGCAGGGGTTCGGGGTCGCCGCCCCCCAGTCGGACGACCCCCTCGATCCCCACAACCCCCTTGATCCCCACAACCCCCTCGGCCCCCTGCCCGGCCCCCGCACCACCCGGACCGCCCTGTGAATCCACTGATCCTCCTCACCCTCGGCGCCACGCTGCTGACCTGCGTACTCGTGGTGCTGGGCGTGCACGCGTACGCCGCCGGCCACGCCCAGCGCGCCGCCCTCATCGAACGCCTCTCCGCGAGCGGCGCCCCCGAGCCGATCGGCCGCGGGCGCCGCTTCCGCGGGCTGGACCGGCGGCTGCGCCGCACCCGGCTGGGCCGCCGGATCGAGCTCAAGCTCGCCACGACCGGGCTGGACCTCACGCCGGGGGAGTTCTTCGTCTACATGCTGGGCTCGGTGGCGGGCATCTGGCTGATCGCGGCGTCCCTGCTGGCCCCGTTCTTCGGGCCGGTCGCGGGCCTGATCGGCCTCTGGGCGGCGAACGCGTTCCTCAACTGGCAGCGCACCCGCCGCACGGAACGGTTCATCAACCAGCTCCCCGAACTCGCCCGCATCCTGGCCAACGCCACCCAGGCCGGGCTGGCCCTGCGTACGGCCATCGGCATAGCGGCCGAGGAACTGGAGGCCCCCGCGGGCGAGGAGCTCTCCCGGGTGGCGGACCGCCTCGCGGTGGGCCACTCCATCGAGGAGTCCCTGGGGGAGCTGACGCAGCGCCTCCCGTCGCGCGAACTGGTCGTCCTGGTCTCCACCCTCGTCCTGTCGGCCCGCGCGGGAGGCGCGATCGTGGGCAGCCTGCGCAACCTCACGGTGACCCTGGAGCAGCGCAAGGAGACCCGGCGCGAGATCCGTACGCAGCTGTCCCAGGTGACGGTGACGGCGTACCTGGTCCCGGCGATCGGACTCGGGTCGCTGCTGCTGGTGAACCAGATGATGCCGGGCGCGCTGGACCGCATGACCGGGGCCTTCCTCGGTCAGACGGCGGTGCTGGTCTCCCTGGGCCTGTTCACGCTGGGGTTCGTGCTCATCCGCCGGCTGTCCAAGATCGACGTGTGAGGGGGACAGGGACACCGTGATCGCTCTTCTCCTCGCCCTGGCCGTGGCGGTGTCCGTCTTCGGCGCCTTCCACGGCCTGCGCCTCTACCGGGCGGACGTCAAACTCCCCACCGACCTCGCGCTCGCCCTCGAAGTCGGCGCCACGCGTACGACGGCGGTCGGCTCGGCCGTGGACCGGCTCGGCATCCGGTACGCCCCGCTGGTGCTGCGCCTGATGGGCCGCGGCCGAGTGGCCCGCAAGCGCCGCCAGATCGACATGGCCGGAAACCCGGCCGGTCTCACCATCGACCGGTACGCGGCGCGGCGCGCGGTGTACGGGTTCCTCGGCGCGCTCGGCGCGGTCTCGATGCTGCTCAACGACCAGCTGGTGCCGGCGCTGCTGATGGTCGCCTTCGGGTTCTTCTGGATCGAGGCCGGCCTGTGGTCGGCGATCCGCATGCGCCGCGACCACATCGAGCGGACACTGCCGGACTTCCTGGACGTGCTGGCCGTCGTGGTGAGCGCCGGTCTCGGCTTCCGGCAGGCGCTGGACCGGGTGGCGGCCAAGTACGAGGGCCCGTGGGCCGACGAGATCCGCATCACCCTGCAGCAGATGGACATGGGAGTCAGCCGTCGCCAGGCCTTCGACGACCTGCGGCGGCGCAACGACTCCGAGCAGGTCGCGCAGTTCGTCACCGCCCTGCAGCAGGGCGAGGAGCTGGGCTCCCCGATCGTGGACACCCTCATCGCCATCGCCGAGGACATGCGGCGTACGGACGCGCAGAACGCCCGGCGGCGCGCCGCCCGGGCCGTGCCCAAGGCCACCTTCGCCGTCACCGTGTTCATGCTGCCGGGGACCCTGATCCTGCTCGTCTGCGGCTTCGTCTACGGGGCGAACGTGGACTTCGGCGCGATGCTCGGGGGCGGGTGAGCCATGGCGGCCATCGACCTCTCGTCGGCGGGCCGGGCCGGGGTGCGCGCGGCCTCGGCGGCTCGTTCGCCTTCGCCTCCGCCTCCGCCTCCGCCCGCGTCTCCCTCCCCGGCACTCCAGGTGAACGCGCTCCAGGCCCTGTGCCGCCGGGTCTTCGCGTTCCGGCTGGTGATGATCGGCCTGGGGGCGCCGCTGGCCCTGGGGCGCACCGCGCGCGGGGGGCCGACGTACCTCGTGGCCGGCGCGATCCTCCTCACCTTCATGCTCTCGTACGCGCTCTTCCGCGACTGGGAGCGCTTCGGGCCGCTGCTGCTGCGCCACCGCTGGCTGCTGGCGGCGGACATGGCCTTCAGCGCCCTGCTCCTGGTCACCGCCACCCCCTCGTCGCCGCTCGCCTTCGTGTCGGTCTGCACTCCGCTGCTGGCCGGGCTGCTCTACGGCTGGCGCGGCTCGGCGCTGTACGCGGCCGTCCAGGCGGTCGTGGTGGCCGCGGTGGCGGGCGGGCCGGTGCTGGCCGCCCTGTGCGTACTGGCCGGCGCGGCGGGGGTGTGCCTGCGGGACCTGCTCTTCCGCTTCGGGGCGGCGGGGCGGGCCCTGACCGAGACCCGGGCCCGCCTGGCGGTGGCCGAGGCGGTCCGGGCCGAACGGGACCACCTCGCGCGCGAGATGCACGACTCGGTGTCGAAGACCCTGCACGGCCTGGCACTGGCCGCGGACGCCCTCGCCCGCACCACGGACCCGGCGGCGGTCCGCCGCCAGGCCGAATCGGTGGCGCACGCGGCCCGTCGCGCGGCGGCGGAGTCCCGCGAGCTCCTGACGGACCTGCGGCGGGATCTGGACGCGCCGGGGGTCTCGTTGCTGGGCGAACTGCGCGGGCTCGCGCAGGGAGCGGAGCTGCGGGCCGTGGGCGTCCTGCCGGTGGTCCCGGGCGCGGTGGCACGCCACTTGCTGTCGATGGCCGCGGAGGCCCTGGAGAACGCCCGCCGGCACGCGGGGGCTTCGCGCATCGACATCGAGGCGGCCGTCTGCGCCACGCACCTGACCCTGACGATCGAGGACGACGGCCGCGGCCTGCCGGACGGCGGAGCGGATCTGCCCTCCTTGCCGGGCCGGGGGCACTTCGGCCTGCTGGGCATGGCGGAACGCGCGGCGGCGATCGGGGCCCGCCTCGACATCGGCGCCCGCCCGTCCGGCCCGGGCACCCGGGTCCGCGTGGCCCTCCCGCTGGCGGCCCTGACCCGGGAAGGGGGCCGGTGATGATCCCGCTCAGCGTCCTGATCGCCGACGACAACCCGGTCGTACGGGCGGGCCTGGCTGCCCTGCTGGCCACGGTCGACGACCTGGAGGTCGTCGCCCAGGCGGTGGACGGCCGCGAGGCCCTGCACCTCACCCGGCTGCACGCCCCGGACGTGATCCTGCTCGACGTCCGCATGCCGGGCGTCGACGGCATCTCGGCACTCCCGCACCTGGTCCGCCTCGCCCCGGTGCTGATGCTGACGTACAGCCGGGAAGCGGAGATCGTCCGCGAGGCGCTCCTGCTGGGCGCGGGCGGGTACCTGGTCCACGGCGAGTTCACGCCGGACCACCTGGTCACGGCGGTCCGCGACGTCTGCGCGGGCCGCGCCCACTTCAGCCCGACGGCGGCGAGCGCGGTGCTCGCGGAACTCAGGACCTCTTCGCATCCGCAACGGACTGTGGCACAGTCTTCTGAGCGCCTGCACAACTCGCTTGCCTTCGGGCTGAGTTCCAGGGAGGTGGAGATCATGGACCTGATCGCGTCCGGGATGAGCAACCAGCAGATCGCCGCCACCTGCTTCATCAGCGAGAAGACGGTCAAGAACCACATCAACCGCATCTTCGCCAAACTCCACAGCACGACCCGCAGCGAGGCAATAGCCCGCTGGCTGGGAACAGCCCATCCGGGGGTGGCTGGACATGGGTAGACGCCATGCGCAGTGGGTCCGTATTTGGGCCCCGGGACCCTTGGTAACGACCCGTGACTCGCCGTACCGTCCGCAAATCGACGGCGGTACCGGACCGGGAGGGAACCCCCATGTCACAGCATGTGGTGCTGAAAGCAACGGTCGACGCGAAGATCCGTCTGACCGACTGGACGGACACGGCGGTCGCAAGGATCCGCAGGCGCTACGCGAATCAGGACCGGGGGCAGACCGCGTTCGAGTACCTGGGGATCATCCTGGTGGTCGTCGTGATCATCGGAGCGATCGTCGGTTCGGGCGTGGGCTCGGAGATCACCAAGCGCATCAAGGAAGCGGTGAAGAACATCAAGGCCGGCTAGTGGCCGCGTGGGTGAAGCGCGGGTGCGACCGGGGGCAGGCCTTTCCCGTCTACGTGGTGGTGGTGGCGGGCCTGCTCTTCGCCGCGCTCGCCTTCTTCGTCATCGGCCAGGCGGCGGTCACGCGCAGCGATGCGCAGGGGGCCGCCGACGCAGCGGCCCTGGCGGCGGCGCGCAGCGCCAGGGACCACCTGGTTCCCGGGGTGACTCTTGCCGATCTCCAGCCCAAGGACTGGGAGGACGTCGTCAACGGGAAGCTCTTCGACATGACCGGGGCCTGCGGGCAGGCGAAGGCGTTCGCGGGGAAGAACGAGGCCAAGGCGACCTGCAGCCGCGCGGCCCTGAGCTTCACGGTCAAGGTGGAGACGAACGGCACGGTGGGGGATTCGGTGATTCCGGGAACGGGCGCCATGCACGGAACGGCCGACGCCACCGCGGTGATCGAGCCTCGCTGTCATCTTGAGCGGCCGTCCGGCGATGCGGGTGGGCAGCCCTCGCCTGCCGATGGCGGGGAGCCGAAGCCCGGGCCCATCAAGATCGCGTGCAAGGGCGGAGAGGGAATCACCTTCGATCCTTCGAAGCCTGATCCTTGGCGCACGTTGGGGAGAAAGCTCTTCGAGGTGCGCCTGACCGCTTGACCCGCCTGACTGCCTCATCGACCGACCGGCAGCCGAACGAACGACAAGGAAGCAGTGCAGATGAGCATGCGGCACACGGTGAAAGCCCGCGGGGGAGCGGCCGTTGCGGTTGCGGCGGTCTTGGCCCTCACGTTGGCCGGATGCGGTGACGATGGCGGTGGTGACGACAAGTCGAAGGACCCGCAGAAGTCCGCGGCGCCTCAGCCCCAAGGGGCAGGATCGCAGGCGCCTGTTCCGAGCAAGGGCCAGAGCTCGGAACCGACCGAGGTCATCGCCACCCTGACCGGTGAGGCCGGTGTGACCCTGGCGGTCAACTCGGTACGGCGGGAGGCCGGTGGCTTCGTCACCATCAACGGACAGATCAAGAACACGGGCAGCCAGTCGTACCAGAACACCGCCGCCTGGCGCGGGGTTGAGCTGAACGGCACCGGGGAATCGGTGGCGGGGGCAACCCTGGTCGACAAGGCGGGCAAGAAGCGCTACTACGTACTTCGGGACACCGAGTCCCGCTGTCTCTGCACCACGGGGATCTCCAGCGTCGACCCGGGTCAGGTGGTCCCCTTCTTCGCTCAGTTCCCGGCGCCGCCGACCACCACCACCGAGGTCGAGTTCACGCTTCCCACCTTCGCCACGGCCACCGTCAAGATTTCAGGGTGACGCCATGACCGATCTGACCGGACGCCCTCGAGCAGCCGCCGCCACGGCCATCGTCGGGCTCGTCATCGCCGGGGGGCACCTCATCGGTGCGACCGGTGCGTACGCCGACGGCGTTCAGCCTTCCGTGCCGCCCGGGACGGAGCCTTCGGCGGCCGCGCCCGTGGCCATCGACTCCAATTCGCCCGGGTTGAAGATCCCCCAGGGCGGGACCCTCGCGCCGGTCAAGGTGCTCGACATCGCAGAGGTCGTCGAAGACCTCGGCGGGGAGCAGCGGCGGCAGGAGACCAATCAGACCGTCATGATGGCGCTGCAGTCCGAGGTGCTCTTCCCCGAGAACAGTGCAGTCTTCAACGCGCAGGCGGCCGCCCGGATACAGGCCATCGGCAACGAGATCAACCAGCAGAAGGCGACCCGCGTCCGGGTCTTCGGGTTCACCGACGACCAGGGGAGTTACGAGCACGGGCAGGAGCTCTCCAAGCAGCGCGCCGACGCCGTGCAGGCCGAGCTGGCCAAGACCGTCACCAATCCGGGCGTGGTCTTCGACGTGCGCGGCTACAGCGAGGACTACCCGATCGCCGACAACGGCACCGAGGAAGGCCGCAAGAAGAACCGCCGGGTCGAGATCACCTTCCCCCGCAGCGTCCCCTAGCGCGCGTCAGTGCGCCCGGCCGCCGATCAGGGCGGCGGCGGCCTCGCCCGCGCGTCTGGCCGGGGCGGGGCCGGGGTCGAGGGCGGCGACCGCCGTCGCGCCCTCGACCAGGATCAGCAGCTGGTCGGCCAGTTCGTCCCGCCCGGAGCCGGCCAGTTCGGCCAGCAGGGCCCGCAGTTCCGCCTTGTGGCGGCGTACGAGGTCCAGGATTCCGGAGGGGCCCGCGCCCAGTTCCCCGTACGCGTTCAGGAAGGCGCAGCCCCGGAAGTCCGGCTCCGAGAACCACTGGGCCAGCCAGTCGAAGACGGCCGCGACGGGGTCGGGGGCCCCGGCCGCCGCGTCGCGCAGGCTGGTCATCCAGCGGCGGTCGCGGCGTTCCAGGTATGCGGTGACCAGGGCTTCCTTCGCGGGGAAGACCCGGTAGAGCCGCTTGAGCGGTACTCCGGACTCGGCGCGGATGCGGTCCATGCCGACGGCCTGGATGCCGTCGGCGTAGAACAGCGCCTCCGCCGCGTCCAGCAGGCGGGTCCGGGCCTCTTCGTCGTCCATGAGGGCAGCGTAGTCCAGTTTCGCTTGCGGTGAGAACGTGCGTTCTCTACGGTGGGAACGCACGTTCTCGCCGCCGTGTCACGAGAGGTGACCACCATGACCGCTGCCGCCGTACGCCCGCCCCTGCCGCCCTTCACCGAAGAGAGCGCCCGCGCCAAGGTCCAGGCGGCCGAGGACGCCTGGAACAGCCGCGACCCCGAACGCGTCGCCCTCGCCTATAGCGAGGACTCGGTCTGGCGCAATCGCGACCGCTTCCTCACCGGCCGCGCCGAGATCCGGGCCTTCCTCGCCGACAAGTGGGAGCGCGAGCTCGACTACCGGCTGCGCAAGGAGCTGTGGGCGTACACCGGCAACCGCATCTCGGTCCGCTTCGAGTACGAGTGGCACGACGCCGCCGGCCAGTGGTGGCGCAGCCACGGCAACGAGCAGTGGGAGTTCGACGAGGCCGGCCTGATGCGCCGCCGCGAGGCCAGCATCAACGACATCCCGATCGCCGGGCAGGACCGCCGCATCGGGTGATGATGACCTTCCGAACCCCTTCGCGGACGAGCTGGCCGACCCGGCCCGGGCCTCCCTCGACCTCGCCGGACTCTCCCGCTACGCGGGCCCCGCCCTGCTGACCACGGGTAGCGGGAGCCCGGCGTGGTTCCCCGTGATCCTCGCCGAACTCGCCCCCGCGCTCGGCCGGGTACGGGTGCGGACGCTGGAGGGGGAAGGCCACGCCCCCACGTCGCCCACCCGGACCGCTACGCCGACACCCTCGCCGCCCTCATCGGCGCGACCGCCTGAGCACGTACACGGGTCATCTCCTGACCGCCCCCATCGCGGTCAGCGCCCGGGTGACGAGGTCGGCCTGGTGGGTGGCGCCGCGCAGGTTGGGGTGCAGGACGGTGCAGGCCTCGCCCCTGCCCGGGATGGAGCGACAGGTCTGCGAGGGCGGGTCGCTCTGGCCGCCAGGGCCGGTCAGGCTGTCCTTGATCCCGTACATCCAGCGCTGGCCGGCCGCCGCGCAGACCCCGTGCCCGGTACTGGAGGCGTACGTGTCGACGTACACCGCGCCGCCCCGCCGCGCCTGCTCGCGCAGGACGGTGTTGAGCCGCCGCTCCAGGGTGTCGAGCCAGGGCATGTCCCCCTTGGCGACCGTGCCCAGTTGGTGCCAGGCGCCGAAGTCGCAGCCGGCACGGTCGTCCACGACGGCCGGGTACCCCACGACCGCGACCTTGGCGTGCGGGGCGCGCGAGCGGATGTCCTTCAGCGCGGTCGCGAAATCGGCCTCCAGGGCGGTGAACCGTGCGTCGAGGCGGGAGGCGGCCTCGCCGCGCGTGTAGTGGCTGGCGCAGGGGCGGCCCATGCCGAAGGCGACCAGGCCCCGTTTCACGCAGGTCTCGACGATGTCGGCGAAGCCGATGGAATTGCCGCCGATCCCGAGCGTGACGAGGTCCGTGCCGGCGGAAAGCGCCGTGACCTGCGCCGGCTTGGCGGCCCACCCGCCCGGCGGTGGCACGGACGGCGGCCCCTTCAGCTCGGACTGGGGCGCCAGGACCCCGGCTCTGATCTCGGCGGCGGAACAGGTGGCATCGGTGAGCCGCAGCTTGAGCCGCCGGGCCGTCTGGCGCGGGTAGTTCTGCTCGGAGCGCCCGCACCCGTCGTCGGTCCACGGCCGTACGAAGGAGCCGGCGCTGTAGGAGTCGCCCAGGGCGACGTAGTCGAGATCGGCGACCGGGGCGGCGTGAGCAGGCGCCGAGGCCGTGGCCGGCGCGGTGGCGGTGGCGGTGGTGATGGCGGCGACGAGCGCGGCGGTGGCGAGGGCAGCGGCGGCGAGGGCGGAGCGGAGCATCATGGCGGGTCCTTCGGCTCAGGCGCCGGGCGGCCCGTCCGGCCAGCGCACCTCACCAAAAGTAGCCGACATGATTACGGAGAGTAGCGGTCCTTGCCTCAAACTCCCGGATCGAGTGAACCGACCCCCGACGGCTACACCTCCTGGTGCGCCTGCGTGATGAGGTCCGTCGCGACCTCCAGGGCCGCCTGCCGGGTCTCCTCCGGGTCGCCCTCCACGTGCTGGAGGAACATCATCCCCGCGTGCAGAGTGAACAGCGCGCTCACGCACCGCACTTGGTTCGTCAGCGGCCCGTCCTCCGTGCGGAGCAGCTCCACCAGGGCGAAGAGCCGCTTCTTGACCGTCTCCCCGATGCTCAGCTCCCGCATCGTCGCCTGGTTCTCCTGCATGAAGCGGTACAGCGACGCACCGCCCGCCATCGCCTCGCTGTAGCGGCGCAGGACCTCGCGCTTCATCTCCAGCGTGCGCGGCTGCTGCTCCGCCCACTCGATCAGCTCGTCGATCGGCCGCGTGACGTCGTCGAAGATGCTGATGATGATGTCTTCCTTGGTCTTGAAGTGGTAGTACAGCGCCGCCTTCGTGACCTCCAGCCGCTCCGCGATCTCGCGCAGCGACGTCTTCTCGTAACCCTGCTCGGCGAAGAGCTCCAGCGCGACGTCCTGGATGCGCTGGCCCGTGTTGCCACGGCGCTGCTGCGGACTGCTGCTGGACATGGCTCTCCCAAAGAATTACTTACTTGACGCCCGGCTAGTTACGGGTCTACCTTCCCCAGTGTAGTGAACTAGCCGGGCGGCAAGTAAGTGCCGGGTGCGGGTGCGTGCGGTACAGGGGAGTGGAACATGGTCGAGATGACGAAGACGGCGGAGACCTCGGAGGAGGTGAAGCCGCGCAGCGTACGGGTCGTCCTGATGGCGCTCATGATCGCAATGTTGCTGGCCATGCTGGACAACATGATCATCGGTACCGCGATGCCCACGATCGTCGGCGAGCTCGGCGGCCTGGAGCACCTGTCCTGGGTGGTCACCGCCTACACGCTGGCCACGGCCGCCTCGACCCCCATCTGGGGCAAGATCGGCGACATGTACGGGCGGAAGGGCTCCTTCCTCACCTCGATCGTGATCTTCCTGATCGGCTCCGCGCTCAGCGGCATGGCCCAGGACATGGGTCAGCTCATCGGCTTCCGCGCCATCCAGGGCCTCGGCGCCGGTGGCCTGATGGTCGGCGTGATGGCGATCATCGGCGACCTGATCCCGCCCCGTGAGCGCGGCAAGTACCAGGGCATGATGGCCGGCGTGATGGCCCTCGCGATGATCGGCGGACCGCTGGTCGGCGGCACGATCACCGACCACATGGGCTGGCGCTGGTCCTTCTACATCAACCTCCCGCTCGGTGCCGTGGCCCTCGCCATGGTGACCGCGGTGCTGCACCTGCCCAAGAAGAAGGCCCAGGGGCAGATCGACTACCTCGGAGCGGCGCTCCTGACCGTCGCGATCACCTCCACCGTGCTGGTCACCACTTGGGGCGGGACCGAGTACGCCTGGGGTTCGGTCGAGATCATCGGCCTGATCATCGTCGGCATCGTGTCCATCGCCGCGTTCATCTACGCCGAGACCAAGGCCGCCGAGCCGGTCATGCCGCTGCACATCTTCCGCAGCCGCAACTTCACCCTCATGTCCGTGATCGGCTTCCTGGTCGGTTTCGCGATGTTCGGCGGCGTGCTCTACCTGCCGCTCTTCCAGCAGTCGGTGCAGGGCGCCTCCGCCACCAACTCCGGCCTGCTGCTCCTGCCGATGCTGCTCTCGATGATGGTCGTCTCGCTGATCGCGGGCCGCATCACCACCAACAGCGGCAAGTACAAGATCTTCCCGATAGTCGGTGGCGCGCTCATGGTCGTCGGGCTCTTCCTGCTCGCGACGATGGACACCGGCACCAGCCGCCTGATGTCCGGCGTGTACATGGCCGTCCTCGGCGCCGGCCTCGGCTTCCTGATGCAGATCACCATGCTGGTCGCGCAGAACAGCGTCGAGATGAAGGACATGGGTGTCGCGTCCTCCTCGGCCACCCTGTTCCGTACGCTCGGCGGCTCCTTCGGCGTCGCGCTGATGGGCTCCCTCTTCACCAGTCAGGTCACGGACACCATGTCCGACCGCCTCGGGCCGCAGGCCGCGCAGGCCGCCGGGTCCGCCCAGCTGGACGCGGCGAGCCTGGCGAAGCTGCCGGAGGCCGTACGCGACGCCTACCAGCACGCGGTCGCCGCGGGTACGCACTCGGCGTTCCTGCTCGGCGCGGGCATCGCCGTACTGGGCTTCCTGGCGGCCTGGTTCGTCAAGGAGGTCCCGCTGCGGGGCGCCGGCCCGGCCCAGGGCGACAGCGCCCCGGGCGAGGCCCAGGCGGCCCAGGCTCCGCAGGCGATCGCCCACTGAGCCCTCGCCGCACCGCCCGGCACGCGACAGACCGGCCCGGCCCCGACGGATGGACACATCCGCGGGGACCGGGCCGGTCTGTCGTGCGTGGAGGGGGATGCACAGGCGTCGGGCTCGGTGTCAGCGGCAGCCGTCCCCCGGACTGGAATTCAGGACAATGAAGGACCAAAGTCCCATTACCTGGAATTTATGGGGGAATTAGCTGGAACTCCTCCGCGCCGCGAAGCGTCCTGACCAGGGAGACGCTCACAAAGGCGGATGGGAGTGGACATCTGATGACCCGTACGGACAAGCCCGGCGCGGTGCGGAGCCTCACGCAGGGCGCCAAGGCCCGAATAGCCATCGCGGCAGCGGCCGTGGCCCTGGCGGCTACCGTGTGGGGAGTGGCGACCGTCGTCGAGCCGGGCCGTCACCCACGCGACGGGAACGCCTCCCGGCAGTCGGACGACCCGGCGAATCCCGGCTCTCCCGGGTCACCGCAGCAGGTGCCCGACGGGCTGACCCACGACTCGGAGAGCGGCAGGGACGCCGTCAACATCACCATCGACGACGGGCCCGACCCCCAGTGGACCCCGAAGGTCCTCCAGGTACTGAAGAAGTACGACGTGAAGGCGACCTTCTGCATGATCGGCCCGCAGGCCAGGGACCACCCGGACCTGGTCAAGGAGGTCGTCGCGGGAGGTCACCGGCTGTGCGACCACACCATGGACCACGACGTGAGGATGGACAAGAAGCCCCTGGAGTACCAGGAGAAGCAGATCCTCGACGCGAAGAAGCTGATCGAGCAGGCCGCGGGCGACGGGGTCAAGGTGGAGTACTACCGCGCCCCCGGCGGCGCGTTCACCCCCGACAGCCGGCGCATCGCCGCGGCGCACGGCATGCGCCCGCTGGGCTGGAACGTCGACAGCAAGGACTTCAGCAAACCGGGCGCCGCGGCCATCGTCAACACCGTCAAGAACGAGATCAGGAACGGTCAGACCGTCCTCTTCCACGACGGCGGAGGCAACCGCTCCCAGACCGTCGACGCCCTCGACCAGGTGCTGTCCTGGCTCAAGGCGGAGGGCCGGCCGACCGGCTTCCCGGTCCGCACCGGCCCCTCGTCCTGACCGCGTCCCG
Organism: Streptomyces sp. NPDC060031; assembly: GCF_042736805.1. Classification (NCBI taxonomy): domain Bacteria; kingdom Bacillati; phylum Actinomycetota; class Actinomycetes; order Kitasatosporales; family Streptomycetaceae; genus Streptomyces; species Streptomyces sp. NPDC060031. Next base: position 37,285 of record NZ_JBHWVM010000022.1, on the reverse strand, counting down.
GCCCGTCCGGACCGCGTCCTGACACGCCGTCCGGTGCCGAACGGGTGAGGGTCGGCGCCCCGGCCCGGCCGGGGGTGTTCCCTGGTCGCGCACGCAGCACCGTACGAGCACGCCTGCCCAGGAGGCCCCCGTGATCGAGCCGAGCCAGCTGTCCGACCCCGCCGTCCGCGCCTTCGTCGCCGCCGTCAACGCGGGGGACCAGGGCGCCTTCCAGGCGCTCCTCACCCCGGACGCCACGATGTCCGACGACGGCTCCGACCGGGACCTCGCCCAGTGGGCCGAGAAGGAGGTCTTCTCCTCCGGCGGCCACATGGCGGTCGCCTCCGAGTCCGACGGCGGCCGCGCCCTGGTCGTGGACTACCGCAACGACACCTGGGGCGAGATGCGCACCGCCTGGCGGTTCGACGTCACCGCGGACGACCGCATCAGCCGCTTCGAGACCGGCCAGGCCTGAGCCGGGGCGGGGCCGGGGCCGGGGCGGGGGCGGGGCGGGGCCCGGGGCCCTACAGGCCCCGCGCCACCTCCAGCACCGCCGCCGTCAGGCCCGCGTTCTCCGGAGCCAGCCCGCCCGGGAAGCCGAAGCGGCGGCGCGTGTACCCGTACGCGATCCCCGTCGCCGGGTCGGCGAAACCCTGCCCGCCCGCCGCGCCGGAGTGCCCGAAGGCCCGCGGGCCCACGGCCGGCTGCCGCTCGAAGCCCAGCCCGAAGTGGTCCGGCTCGCCCGTCACCCGGTCCGCGCCCGCCGACTGGAGCCGCGCGACCTCGGCCGCCGTCCCCGGCTCCAGCAGCGGCGCCCGGTCGCCCAGCCCGCTGATGGCCGCCGCGTACAGCGCGGCCACGCCCCGCGCCGAGCCGATGCCGCCCGCCGAGGCCGGGCCCAGAGCCCGTACCCGCGGGTGGTTGGCGTACGCCACCAGGTCCATCGGCGGCTCCCGGTGCAGATTGAAGGCCACCGGCAGCAGCTCCGGCGGCGCGGCCGCGTCCGCTTGTGCGGCGAGCTGCGCGGGAGTCGGCAGCATCTCCAGCACCGGTTCCCAGCGGCATTGGACGGCGTAGTCCTGCGGCATGCCGAGGTACAGGTCCAGCCCGTACGGGGCACGGATCCGCTCCTCGTACACCTCCTGGAGCGAGCGCCCGGTCGCCCGCCGGACCACCTCGCCGGTCAGCGCGCCGATCACGAAGGCGTGGTAGCCGTAGGCGGTCCCGGGCTCCCAGTACGGCTTCTGCCGCGCGAGCCGCGCCGCGATCACCGCGTCGTCCGCGAGCTCGTCGTAGTCGAAGCCCTCGTCGGCGTTGATCAGCCCGGACTGGTGGGCGGCCAGCTGCCGTACGGTCAGCCGCTCCTTGCCGTCGCCGGTGAACTCGGGCCAGTACGCCCACACCGGCCGGTCCAGATCCAGTACGCCGTCCTGCGCGAGCAGCGCCACCACGAGGTGGGAGGCGCCCTTGGTGAGGGAGAAGACCCCGCTGAGGGTGTCGGCCCCGGTGCTCTCGCCCGCGTACAGGTCGACCACGCGCCGGTCGTGGTGGTACACCGTCAACTGGGCCTCGGGCGAGACCTCTTCGGCCGCCACGAAGGCCTCGAACTCCTCGCGTACGGGCTCCCAGCCCGGCTCCACGGTGCCGTTCACGCTCGCGCCGTCCCCCACGCCGTCCCCCTGACGATCTTGTCGTTGTCCCGGTGCTCACCAACGAGCGGGCCCGGGCCGGTATTCCGAATCCCAGGGGATTCCACGTGTTTCCCGTACGGGTGAAAGGGCGCCCGGTGTCGTTCCGGCCCGCCGGAGCGTCCCGTTGGACCCCGCATGAAGCGCACCCGCATCGCCGCTCTCGCCCTCGCCACCGCAGCGACGGCCCTCGCCCCGGCCATCGTCCGGAGCGCCGCCACCGCCGCGGAGGGCGCGGCGTACCTCCAGGACCCGGGCGGCGACGAGAAGAAGATGAAGTCGATGTGGACCAAGGACGAGATGCACAAGGTGGAGGCGCAGTTCCGCCTCCGGCCGTCCATCCAGTACGAGACGGTCACCGGCCCGGGGCCCAAGGGCGCCGAGGACTACAAGCGCGAGATCCCCGACCCCAAGACCCTGGCCTGGCAGCCGGTGTTCGAGTTCGCCTGGTCGGTGTCGGACTCGACGGTGGTGAAGAAGGCGCTGACCACCAAGGACGGCAGGCACCCGATCGTCGTGCACGCCGTGCTGCGCACCCACGGCCGGGCGAAGGCGGCGGAGGTGCGCCAGGAACTGGCCGACCGGCCGGCGACGGGGCGCGTGAAGGTTCCGGGCGGCAGGCGCATCGCATGTGACACCGGTGTGTACACGGTGGAATGGGAGGTCACCCGCACGGGCTACGGGACCCTCACCGGCTCCCTGCCCTGGAACTCCAGCTGCGAGGAGTACCGCACGGCGTTCTCCCAGGACACCGGCAAGCAGTCCTAGGGGCCGCGGGTACGGGGGCGGGGCGGGGGCGGGGCGGGCTGCGAGGGTGGGTGCGCCGGCCGCCCCGCGCACCTTGTGGGTGCTCGGCGGGCGACTGGGCCGCGGCCTTGGATCAAGGGCCGTAGCAGCCATGATGCCGCAAGGGATGGTGTGCGGCAGGGGTCGAAAGTCCCGGGTTCGCGGGGCCGTTCAGCGCTTCTTGCCCGCGTCGTTCGCCTTGGAGGCGATGTCCTCCAGGACGGCCTTGGGGTCGCCGGACGGTTCCACGGCCCGCCCGATGTTGCGCTTGATGGTGTCGCTGACGGTCACCCAGTCCGGGTCGTTCACCGGGTAGAGCTGCGCGCCGCGCAGGGCGGTCAGGAACTGCTGGTCGTTGTTGTCGATCCCGCCGCCGGACGGGGTGCGGGAGGCGGAGACGGTGGACGGCAGCAGGTGGTAGCGGTCCGCGAACTCCGACAGGTTCTCGTCCTGGTAGACGAAGTCCAGGAACGCGCCGATCTCCGCGCGGTGGCCGTGCTGCTTGAACGCCATCATCCAGTCGGCCACGCCCACGGTCGGCGTGACCTCGCCGGAGCCGAGGGTGTCCGAGACCGGCATGGCGACCGTGCCGACGCTGATGCCCTTGGCGCGCGCCTCGTGGGCCAGCGAGGGGTAGCCGTTGAGCATGCCGACCTCGCCGCGCGTGAAGGCGGCGAAGGCGTCGGCGCGGTTGAGCTGGGCCGGCGGGGTGGGGCCGACCAGGCCGGGGGTGACCAGGTTGTCCTTGATCCAGCGGAAGGTCTGGATGTTCTGGTCGGATGCCAGGCTGTAGTTGCCGCTGCTGTCGGCGTAGCCGCCGCCGTTGCTGAGCTCCCAGATCATCGCCTCGGCGTGCGCCTCCTCCGGGCCCAGGGGCATGGCGTACGGGAACTTCACGCCCTTGTCCTTGAGGGCCTTGGCGGCGCTCTTGAGCTCCGACCAGGTCCTGGGGGCGCTGACGCCGGCCTTGGAGAACAGGCCCTCGTTGTAGAAGAGGAGGCGGCTGCTCGCCACGAAGGGCAGGCCGTAGAGGGTGCTGCCGACGGATCCGGCCTCGGCGAGCGGCTGGAGGAAGTTCGCCTCCGCGGTGAGCGAGAGGAGTTCGTCCGCGGAATAGAGCTTGCCCTGCGCCGCGAAGTCCGAATAGGCGCCCATGAGGGCCATGTCCGGCGCTTTGCCGGCCTTGACCATACGGGAGACCTCGCGGTCGATGTCGGTCCAGGGGAGGAGCTGCACCTCGACCTTGATACCGGGGTGGGCGGCGGTGAAATCGGCGGTCACCTTGTCCCAGAAGGATGCTGAACCGGTGGCCGCGCTGTCGCCGTATTCGGCGGCGACAAGGCGGAGCGTCCCGCCGTCACCTGCGCCGCCGTCCGTGGAAATGCCGCAACCGGCCAGAGGTGTCAGCAGGCCCAGCGCGACCGCGGTGGCGGCCGAGCCGAAGATTCTTCGTCGCACGGGTGTATTCCCCTGATTTTCTTTTGAGTCCCGTTATTACTTATGAGTTGCTCCGGGCTGCGGTGTCCTTCCTGGCCCGTTGGCCGGAATTCTCTCCTGAAGGTGGGCGGTTGATTCCATTGGGTCGGCACTTGTGGTCAATGCTCCAAGTGCGGCTTTTCCGGCTGGTGTTTTCCGATATGTGATCCAGAATTCTGACGCGCGTAGACATACCGAAAAGCCAGTTTCCGGTCGCGGAAACGGGCTGAGAGGTGCGGTGGGGATGGAGCGCGGTCCTCAGTCGGTGAAGTCGCCGGCGTACGGGTCCGGCTCGCCGGTCTCGGGGTTGCGGCCCTCCTGCCAGCGCCGCTGGGCCTTGCGCCAGTGCACGAAGCTGAGGTGCCCACCGTCCCAGAAGGTGATGCTGACGGGGCTCATGTCGAACTCGTCCGAGCACAGGCGGTAGAGGAATTCGGCCATGCCGTACGGGTACACCGCGAAGGAGTCGGCGGTGTGCCGCCCGACGACCAGCACCGGCCAGCGGTCCGGGTCCGGGTCGGTGGTGAGCCAGCACAGGATGTCGGAGCCGCCGGTCACGCCCCAGGCGATGATCGACTCCGGGTCCACGTCGAAGGCGGCCCGCCCGCCGTCCGCGCCCCAGGCCTGACGGGCGCTGTCCGTCTCCTCCGCCATCTCGGCGGGGACCCACTGGAGCCCGGGCTTGGGCAGCGGAAGCAGGATGCTGGCCTCGCCGTTGATGGAACCCGCACCGAAGCGGCCCATGAACGCGACGAAGTCGGCGGGGAAACGGGTGCCCCATGCGGCCTCCGCCGCGCGCCAGTCGATGTCCTCGTCGGCGCCGTGCGTCGCCGGCATGATCTGCTCCAGCGCCTTGATCCGCGCGTTCTCCGTCATGCCGCTCCCCTGCCACCCCAGCTCAACCGCCCCAACCTACCGCCCGCGGCCCTCCAGGACCTAGGGGGCGTCTCGCCCGTTGGCCGTTCGTATCTCCAGGCGGCTCCCCACGCGCAGGCCCCAGGCGGCCATCGCGCCGGCCTGCGACTCCAGAACGTGCCGGGAGCGCGGGCGCGGGAGGCCCAGGCGGCCGGGGGGCATGGTGACCACGGCGCGGACGCGCAGGTTCCGGTCCAGGTAGGCCACGTCGATGGGGAAGCGCATCCGGAAGGTGTGCACGCTGCCCGCCGGGGTCAGCAGCAGCGCCCCCTCGATCCCGTCCCGCCCGAGCAGCCCGCGGGTCCGGGCCCGGTATGAGGCGGCGATCTCGAGCGGGACCTCCACCGCCCCGACCCGGAGGGTGCCGTCGCCGTCCTGCCAGTTCGCCATGCGGGCCACCCTAGGGCGGCCGCGCGCTCCCCGGCAGGGGCGTCAAGCCGACGCTCCCGGCCGGGGTCGCTCTTGGGGGGTACGGGAGGGGGGTATGGATCGCCCGGGGGTGTTCCCGGACTGCCGCCGCGGCCCCCGCACCGGCTCTCCCCAGTGCTGCGGGGCCCCGGGGAGGCCGGAAGGGGGTCCCGGTCGGCCCTTCCGGGCCGCCGGAACAAGCACCTCAGTGCGGCTGGGTGATTTCGGAGCGTAATCATCGCGCGGCAATGCACGCATCACGCTTTACGAAGGGTTATGGTGGAACCCCCCCCTCGGGCCGGTCCGTATCCCCCCCACGGACCGGCCCGTTTTTTGTCTCCTGGCCTCTTTGCCGACCGACTCGCGAAAAGCGCAGGTCAGCCGCGCTGGGCCCAGATGTTGGCGCCGGGGGTGGACACGGCGAAGGAGTCGATCTCCTTCAGTTCCTGCTCCGACAGCGCAGCGCCCGCCAGCGCGGCCACGTTTTCCTCCAGCTGCTTCACGCTCGACGCGCCGATCAGCGCCGACGTCATCCGCTCGTCGCGGAGCACCCAGTTCAGCGCCAGCTGCGCCAGGCTCTGCCCGCGCCGCGCCGCGATGTCGTTCAGCCCGTTCAGGCGGCGGACCACCTCGTCCGAGAGCAGGTCCGGGTTCAGGGACTTGCCCTGGGTGGCCCGGGAGCCCTCCGGGATCCCCTTCAGGTACTTGCCGGTCAGCAGCCCCTGCGCGAGCGGCACGAAGGAGATGCAGCCCATGCCGGCCTCCTCCAGGGTGTCCAGCAGGCCGTCCTCCTCCGTCCAGCGGTTGATCATGGAGTACGAGGGCTGGTGGATCAGCGGCCGCACCCCCATCTCGCGCAGGATCCCGGCCGCCTCGGCCGTCTGCTCGGCGGTGTAGGAGGAGACGCCCACGTACAGCGCCTTGCCCTGCCGGACCGCGGACGCGAGCGCGCCCATGGTCTCCTCCAGCGGGGTGTCCGGGTCGAAGCGGTGCGAGTAGAAGATGTCGACGTAGTCCACGCCCATCCGCTTCAGGGAGGCGTCGAGCGAGCCGAGCAGGTACTTGCGGCTGCCCCACTCGCCGTACGGCCCGGGGTGCATCAGGTAGCCGGCCTTGGTGGACAGCACCAGCTCCTCGCGGTGGGACGCGAAGTCCTGCGCGAAGATCTTGCCGAAGTTGAGCTCGGCCGAGCCGGGGGGCGGGCCGTAGTTGTTGGCGAGGTCGAAGTGGGTGACGCCGAGGTCGAAGGCCCGGCGAAGGATCTCCCGCTGGGACTCCAGGGACTTGTCGTCGCCGAAGTTGTGCCAGAGGCCGAGGGAGATGGCGGGGAGCTTGAGGCCGCTGCGGCCGGTGCGGCGGTACTCCATGGAGTCGTAGCGCGAGGGCTCTGCCCGATAGGGATTGGTATCAGTCACGATGTCCTCCCTATCACGGACTTGTGACAGACCGAGTTGGGTACCGGATCCCGCCGCGCAGTAATGTGGCGGACTCGGGGGAGGGACCGCAATTCGCACGGGGGCATTGCTCGGAGGGGCTGGAAGATCGTGAAGCTGCGCGACCTGGTGTACAAGCTCTACGCACGCCGGGTGGAAGGCCGCCTCGACCATGACGCGGCACCCAAGCACATCGGCGTCATCCTGGACGGGAACAGGCGCTGGGCCAAGGCGTCCGGAGGCACGACGGAGCAGGGCCACCAGGCCGGGGCCGACAAGATCTCCGAGATGCTGGGCTGGTGCACCGAGACGGACGTCGAGGTCGTCACCCTGTGGATGCTCTCCACGGACAACCTCGACCGGCCCGAGGTCGAGCTCCGTCCCCTGCTCAACATCATCGAGAACACCGTGCGGGGCCTCGCCGCGGACGGCCGCTGGCGCGTGCACCACGTCGGCAACCTCGACATCCTCCCTGCCGGGACCCAGAACGTCCTGAAGGAGGCCGAGGAGGCCACCCACGGCGTCGACGGGATACTGGTCAACGTCGCCGTCGGCTACGGCGGCCGCCAGGAGATCGCCGACGCGGTCCGCTCGCTGCTCCTGGAGCACGCGGAGAAGGGCACCTCCTTCGAGGAGCTCGCCGAGATCCTGGACATCGACCACATCGCGGAGCACCTCTACACGCGCGGCCAGCCCGACCCGGACCTCGTGATCCGCACCAGCGGCGAGCAGCGCCTGTCCGGATTCATGCTGTGGCAGAGCGCGCACTCCGAGTACTACTTCTGCGAGGTCTTCTGGCCGGCCTTCCGCAAGGTCGACTTCCTGCGCGCCCTGCGCGACTACGCGGCCCGCCACCGGCGCTACGGGACCTGACGTCCCGGTCTGACGCCCTTTCGGCGCTTATCACACCCTCTCGCTCCTCTCGTCCCCCGGCGCGCCCTCCTCCCGAGGCCTTCACCAGGGATTCACCGAGCGTCCGTCATATGCCATGGCATGGCCTGGCCTGTTCGGGGAATATCCCTTGCAGGTCGACGTCCGATCCACGGGTGTCGAATCTCAGCGGACGGCATGGGGTCGTCCGCCCGGGAGGCCCTTTGCACCAGGACGCACGTGCGGTTCGCACGGACGGAGTGGAGGGCCGGAAATCGGCCCTGGCATGGGTGCCGATGACCGGTCCGGTCTTCATGGCCCGACCTCTTCCGAGGGGGTACGTCCTTCCGTGGTGACCAGCACAAAGAGCCGCCTGCCCGACAGGCGGACCTACGTCCTCGACACCAGCGTCCTGCTGGCAGACCCCAACGCGATCTCCCGCTTCGACGAGCACGAGGTCGTGCTCCCGATCGTGGTGATCACCGAGCTGGAGGCAAAGAGGCACCATCCCGAACTCGGCTACTTCGCGCGGCAGGCCCTGCGCCTGCTCGACGACTTCCGGGTCCGGTACGGACGCCTCGACGCCCCCATCCCGTTGGGCGATCTGGGCGGCACCCTGCGTGTCGAGCTCAACCACTCGGACCCGAGCGTCCTGCCCGCCGGCTTCCGATTGGGGGACAACGACTCGCGGATCCTCGCGGTCGCCCGCAATCTCCAGGCCGAGGGCTTCGACGTCACGGTCGTCTCGAAGGATCTCCCGCTGCGCATCAAGGCCTCCTCCGTGGGGCTGATCGCCGAGGAGTACCGCGCCGAACTGGCGATCACCGATGCCGGCTGGACCGGCATGAGCGAGCTCGCCCTCTCCGGGGAGCAGGTGGACCTCCTCTTCTCGGAGGAGCGCCTGTACGTTCCCGAGGCCGCGGAACTGCCCGTGCACACGGGGCTGGTCCTGCAGTCCGAGCGTGGCAAGGCGCTGGGCCGGGTCACCTCCGACGGCAACGTGAAGCTCGTACGGGGCGACCGTGAGGCCTTCGGGCTGCACGGGCGCAGCGCCGAGCAGCGCATCGCGCTCGATCTGCTGCTCGACCCCGAGATCGGGATCCTCTCGATGGGCGGCCGGGCCGGTACGGGCAAGTCGGCGCTGGCCCTCTGCGCGGGCCTGGAGGCGGTGCTGGAGCGGAGGCAGCATCAGAAGGTGATGGTCTTCCGGCCGCTGTACGCGGTGGGCGGACAGGAGCTCGGCTACCTGCCCGGGGACCAGTCCGAGAAGATGAGCCCCTGGGCGCAGGCGGTCTTCGACACCCTCTCGGCGGTCGCCGGGCGGGAGGTCATCGAGGAGGTGCTGAACCGCGGGATGCTGGAGGTCCTGCCGCTCACGCACATCCGGGGCCGTTCGCTGCACGACGCCTTCGTGATCGTGGACGAGGCGCAGTCGCTGGAGCGCAATGTCCTGCTGACCGTTCTGTCCCGGATCGGGGCCAATTCGCGGGTCGTTCTGACCCACGACGTCGCCCAGCGGGACAACCTGCGGGTCGGCCGGTACGACGGAGTCGTGGCCGTGGTCGAGAAGCTGAAGGGGCATCCGCTCTTCGCGCACGTCACGCTGACGCGTTCCGAGCGCTCCCCGATCGCCGCGCTGGTCACCGAGATGCTGGAGACCCTATAGGGACCAAAACACCCATAACGGGAAGGTGAGTTGGCGCCGCCCGGCAAAGGCCCAGGAGCCTAGCCGGGCGGCGTCGCGCTGCACAGGCCTTTGGTGAAAACAACGGCGCCACGGCAGGTGTGACCTTTCACACGCAACATAGAATTGCCCTGTGGCGTCGCGGTCCGGCAGAGTCTGTTTTCCGTCAGGCCCCGCATACGGCACCCCTGTACCTTCCGTAGGTACGCAGCACCACAACTCCACAGTCGTTCGCCGTATGTCGCCCGGAGCATCACGCGGCACTCCCGCAAGGGAGTTGCCCACGGGTCCGAGCCTCCAGTGACCGCAGAACCATGGAGGCCAGTGTCAAGGGGCACTCTTGCGCCGCGCGGTCACTGCGGACGCTGCTGGAAGGACACCGTGTGAGCCGGATCTCGGTCCGGGGATTCGCAGTGGCTTCGGCCACGGCGGTCACCACCGTTGGCGCAGTCGTGGGCGTTGCCACTGGCGACCCCGCCTCGAACGATCTTGAGACGACCGCGTCCGGGACGACTCTCCTCACTGACATCCCGGTCGGCGACCAGGCTCAGGTCCAGAACGCGTCCCTGACGCAGCAGGCCGACGCCATCGCCCACGCCGCCGACGTCGACGCCAAGCGCTCGGCCGAGGAGGCAGCCCGCATCCAGGCCGCCCAGGACGCCAAGGCGAAGAAGGCCGAGGCGCAGAAGGCGGCCGACGACAAGGCGAAGAAGGAGCGTGACGAGAAGGAGCAGGCCGCGAGCCGCTCCGCCTCCCGCGACAGCTCCGACTTCGAGGTCCAGGGCTCGTACACGGTCGCCCAGGTCAAGGCCATCGCCCAGCAGATGGTCCCGGCGGGGCAGTTCCAGTGCTTCTCCAACATCATCAACCAGGAATCCACCTGGAACTACAAGGCCGTGAACTCGTCCTCGGGCGCCTACGGTCTCGTCCAGGCGCTGCCCGGTTCGAAGATGGCCTCGGCCGGTGCCGACTGGCGCACCAACCCCGCCACCCAGATCGAGTGGGGTCTGAACTACATGAACGGGCGCTACGGCAGCCCGTGCGGAGCCTGGAGCTTCCACCAGGCCAACGGCTGGTACTGACCGGCCGCCGCCACCGCTCAACCTCCAGGAGCCCCGCACCGTCCTACGGTGCGGGGCTCCTCGCGTGTACGGTCTTTCGAGGTGTGTGTCCACGCGCGGGGGGAAAGGGATCGTGATGGCGAAGAGGTCAGGCTGGCTCGGCCGGCTCGGGAGCAGGCTGAGCCGTATGGAGGCCCGCCTCGACGAACGGCGCGCGGAGGTGGAGGCCGGGGCCTCCGGGGACCTGGACCCGCCGCGCCCGCCCGGGGCCGTACCGCCCGGGCCCGTACCGGCCGCCCCCGCGGCGGCCCCGGGCGCACAGGCGGCGGCGCCCGCCGAACACGCCCTCGTTCCCGAGCGGCCCGACCCGGCGAGCGTGGTCCCGTGGGGCCTGCGGGTCGCGGCCGAGGCCAGCTGGCGGCTGCTGCTGCTCGCCGGGATGCTCTGGGTGCTGATGAAGATGATCAGCGAAGTCCGCCTGGTCGTCCTCGCCTTCGCGGCCGCCATGCTCGTCACCGCCCTGCTCCAGCCCTTCGTGGTCCGGCTGCGCAGGCTCGGCCTGCCGCGCGGGCTCGCCACCGCCGTCACCGCGATCCTCGGCTTCGTGGTCATCGGGCTGGTCGGCTGGTTCGTGGTCTGGCAGGTCATGGAGAACCTCGACGACCTCTCCGACCGCGTCCGCGACGGCATCAACGAGCTCAAACTCTGGGCACTGGACAGTCCGTTCCACGTGACCGAGAAGCAGATCAACGACATCGCGAAGAACCTCAGCGAGACCATCGGCACCAACACCGAGCAGATCACCTCCGCCGGCCTGCAAGGCGTGACGGTCCTCGTCGAGGTGCTGACGGGCATCCTGCTCGCGATGTTCTCCACGCTCTTCCTGCTCTACGACGGCAAGCGCATCTGGACCTGGGTGCTCGGCCTGGTCCCGGCGGCGGCCCGGCCCGGAGTCGCCGGCGCCGGACCGCGCGCCTGGCGCACCCTGACGGCGTACGTGCGCGGCACGGTCCTCGTCGCGCTCATCGACGCCATCTTCATCGGACTCGGCCTGTACTTCCTGGACGTGACGATGGCGGTGCCGCTCGCCGTCTTCATCTTCCTGTTCGCCTTCATCCCGCTCGTCGGCGCGGTGGTCTCCGGCGCGCTCGCGGTGGTCGTGGCCCTGGTGACCCAGGGGCCGTTCACCGCGCTGATGGTGCTGCTCGTGGTCCTGGCCGTGCAGCAGATCGAGGGGCACGTGCTCCAGCCCTTCATCCTGGGCCGGGCCGTACGGGTCCACCCGCTCGCGGTGGTGCTCTCGGTGGCGGCCGGCGGCATGATCGCGGGCATCGGCGGAGCGGTGGTGGCCGTCCCGCTGGTCGCCGTCACCAACACGGTGGTGGGCTACCTGAGGGCGTACTCGCGCGAGCAGGCGCACCACGGGGCCGGAGTGGTGGGACCCGCGCCGCACGGCGCGACCGCCCTCGACGTGGCGGTGCGGGAGGCCGGGCATGATCAGCGAGCCTGAGCTGGCGGAGGACTGGCCCGAGGACGGCCCGGCCGGCCCGGCCCGGCCCGCCCCGGCCGGCGAGGCCGGCGAGGCCGTACGGGGGCCCGCCCGGCCCTGGTTATGGGCCCTGGGCGGGGCGGTGCTGGCGTCCGCGGTGTGGGCGGGCGCGTGGGCCGTGCAGGATCGTTTCGTCGATGCCGGGCCGCCGATCGCGTACCGGCACTCCGAGGACCTGTGCAAGGACGCGTCGCCGAGGGCCGTCGGCGCGCTGGCCGGCGGCTTCGAGGCGGGCGTGCCGTACCACGCCGAGACACCGGCGCTGGACTGGTCGTACTGCTCGTCCGGCGTGCGGTGGGTCGAGGGTCACGTCACCTTGCAAGCCCAGACGGTCGTCGAGTCGCACCACACGACCGACCCCGGGCCGGAGTTCGGTGAGGGTCCCGGTTTCGATCCGGACCTGCACAGTGCGGCCGCCGAGGCGGAGCGGGTGCCCGGGCTCGGTGAGCGGGCGCTGATCTCCGAGTACGGGATGGCGTGCCGGATCCAGGTGCTCGACGGCGGGGTGGTCTTCTCGATCACCGTGCGGTGGTACGGGAGGGAGGGCGATCCCGAGCCCGACAGGGACGCCCTCAAGGCGGCGATGATCGAGGACGCCCGCGAGCTGATGGACGCGCTCAGGAAGTGAGCGCGGGACGACGAAGGACCCCGCGGCCGGGAACGGCCACGGGGTCCTTCGTCGTCCTACGGGCGTACGGGCGCCCGAACGCGGTACTACTCGGCGGCGAGCGCGGCCTCCGCGTCGAGCGTGACGGCGACGGCCTGGATCACCGAGGCGATCTTGAAGGCCTCCTGGACCGTCTCGCGGTCCACGCCGGCCTTGCGCAGGACCTGCTCGTGCGAGTCCAGGCACTGGCCGCAGCCGTTGATCGCGGAGACGGCGAGCGACCACAGCTCGAAGTCGACCTTCTCCACGCCCGGGTTGCCGATGACGTTCATCCGCAGACCCGCCCGCAGGGTGCCGTACTCCGGGTCGGACAGGAGGTGGCGGGTGCGGTAGAAGACGTTGTTCATCGCCATGATCGCGGCAGCGGACTTGGCGGCGGTGTACGCCTCGGGGGAGAGGTTCGCCTTCGCCTCCGGCTCCAGCTCACGCAGGACGCGCGGGGAGCGGGCGGCGATCGCGCAGGACAGGACCGTGCCCCACAGCTGCTGCTGCGAGAGGGTGTCCTGGTTGCCGATGACCGAACCGAGGTTCAGCTTCAGGTCCTTGGCGAAGTCCGGTATGGCCGACTTCAGGGTGTCGAGGGACATCCGTCACTCACCGGCCAGCAGCGCGCCGGCGTCGAGGGTGCCCTCGCCCTTGGTCCAGTTGCAGGGGCACAGCTCGTCGGTCTGCAGGGCGTCGAGGACCCGCAGGACCTCCTTGGGGTTACGGCCCACGGAACCGGCGGTCACCATCGTGAACTGGATCTCGTTGTTCTGGTCGACGATGAAGACGGCGCGCTGGGCGAAGCCGTCCTCGCCCTGCACGCCACAGGCCTGCATGAGCTCGTGCTTGGAGTCGGCCAGCATCGGGAAGGGCAGGTCACGCAGGTCGGCGTGGTCCTTGCGCCAGGCGTGGTGGACGAACTCGGAGTCGCCGGAGACGCCGAGGATCTGCGTGTCGCGGTCCTGGAACTCCTCGTCCAGCTTGCCGAAGGCGGCGATCTCGGTCGGGCAGACGAAGGTGAAGTCCTTCGGCCAGAAGAACACCACGCGCCACTTGCCCTCATAGGTCTTGTGGTCGATCTGGGCGAACTCGCTGCCGGCTTCGAGCGAAACGCAGGCGGTCAGATCGTAGGTGGGGAACTTGTCACCGACAGTGAGCACGTGCTCTCCTTGCGAGACGGGAAAGTGGCCCTTTTGGGGACTTTCCCTGAGGGGGTGGACGGTCTCACATGCTGGCACAGGCAGCATTGATCGCGGAAATCGCAAAGGGCGGTCGCGCTGATCAGGCTTCCCTATCAATGTGCCGGTGCGAGCAAAGAGCGACGCGAAGTGATCGGTTCGGCGACACCTACTTGCAGAACTCTGCCGCGGCCTTCGCGGCGCCCTCGGTGTAGCCGAGGAGCCAGCCGGGGTCGGGTGCCGCGGTGGTCTTCGGCGGAGCGGTGTTGCAGGTGGCCTTGGTGGAGTCGTAGCCGAGCTTGTGGCCCTTGTCGTACTCGGAGGTGCCCGCCTGCCCGTCCGCCTTGCCGCCGCAGAACGTCTTGGCGGCCAGTGCCGCGCCGGCGTCGTAGCCCTTCTGCCAGTTGGGGTCGACCTCACCCAGGGTCTTCGGCGGGTCGGCGCTGCAGCTCGCCCTGACCGCCTGGAAGCCCTTCTGGAAGCCCTTGTCGTACTGGACCTTCGCGTCCGCACCCGCGTCCGTGCCCGGATCCTTCTTGACGGGGTCCGATCCGCCCGTGCACGCGATACCCGCGACCGTGTAGTGGCCCGGGGCCAGGCCGGAGACCCGGACGCTGTCCGCGGTGACCTTGGTGGAACCCGCGTAGCCGTTGTCACCCGCGACCGGGACGCTGTCCGCCCCGGCGAATCCAGTGCCGTTGATCGCCCAGTTGTTCGGCGGCGGGTCGTAACCCTGCAGGACCTTGCAGGTGCCGGCCGCGGGTGCCGCTGCCGCGGGGTGGGCCAGCACCGTCGGGCCCAGGACCAGCGGTGAGGCCGCCAGCGGGGCCAGGACGGCGATTCGAACGAGCTTGTTCATCATGGATGCCTCCCGGACGAGGTCGTGGCCGGGCCTTTCCCGCCCTACGTCCACTCTCGCGCGGGGCAGGGCAGCCCGCAGCGCAGGGACCCGGCAAGCCTTCCCGGCCACAGCACTAGTCTGGTGGCGGGCGATCGGAGGTACCTGTCAGTGGCTATCGGCAACAGGGGGGCGAAGCAGGCGACGCTCGCACAGCTGCGCGCCTTCGCCGCCGTCGCCGAGCACCTGCACTTCCGGGACGCGGCCGCCGCGATCGGGATGAGCCAGCCGGCGCTGTCCGGCGCCGTCTCCGCGCTGGAGGAGGCCCTCGGCGTGCAGTTGCTGGAGCGCACCACCCGCAAGGTGCTGCTCTCCCCGGCGGGCGAGCGGATCGCGGCCCGCGCGCGGGCGGTGCTGGACGCGATGGGCGGGCTGCTGGAGGAGGCCGAGGCGGTACGGGCCCCCTTCACCGGGATCCTGCGGCTCGGGGTGATCCCGACCGTGGCCCCGTACCTGCTGCCGACCGTGCTCGGGCTCTTCCACCGGCGCTACCCGCGCATGGACCTCCAGGTGCACGAGGAGCAGACGTCCTCGCTGCTGGAGGGGCTGGCCGCGGGGCGGCTCGACCTGCTGCTGCTCGCGGTGCCGCTCGGCGTCCCCGGGGTCACCGAACTGCCGCTCTTCGACGAGGACTTCGTGCTCCTCGCGCCCCGGGAGCACCCCCTCGCCGGGCGCAAGGACATCCCGCGCGAGGAACTGCGCGGCCTGCAACTGCTGTTGCTCGACGAGGGCCACTGCCTGCGCGACCAGGCCCTCGACATCTGCCGCGACGCCGGGCGCACGACCGGCGCGGACGTCACCACGACCGCCGCCGGGCTGTCCACCCTCGTACAGCTGGTCGCCGGGGGGCTGGGGGTGACGCTGTTGCCGCGGACCGCGCTGCGGCTGGAGACCGCCCGCAACGAACACCTGTCCACCGGGTACTTCGCCGAGCCCGCGCCCTCGCGGCGGATCGCGCTGGCCATGCGTACGGGGACGGCCCGGCAGGAGGAGTTCCGGGCCGTCGCGGGCGCCCTGCGCGAGGCGGTGCGCCCCCTGCCGGTGTGGCCCACCGACTGACGGGGCGGGGGCCGCACCGGGCCGCACCGGGCGCGGGTCACTCCGTACGCAGCCCGTCCGGGCGCATCAGCCGCACCAGCGGCGGCAGGCTGAGCAGCGTCACCAGGACGACCACGCCCGCGCCGGCGCCCGCCAGGGCCAGCACCGAACCCCAGTCGACGGTCACGGGCAGCCCGGTCATGCGCAGCAGCACCGAACCGAGGGTCAGGCCCACCGCGCCCGCCAGGACCATGGCCACCGCGATCGGCAGGGCCGTCTGCCACAGGACCGACAGGGCCAGGGTGGTGCGCGGGGTGCCGAAGGCGACCAGGGCCGACAGCAGCCGGCGGCGCTCGCGCAGCTGCTCCAGCTGACCGACCAGCAGGCTCACGCCGATCAGGACGAGCACCAGGGTCGCGCCGAAGAACAGGCCGCTGCGGATCGCACCGTACTGGGAGTCCTGCCGGGTCACGGCGAGCGTGGCCACGAGGGACGACGGATCCGCCCGGTAGGCCGCGCCCCGCGCGTACTCGATCGCGTCCGGTACGTCCGGGCTCAGTTGTACGAACACGTTCTGGTACGTGTCCTTGGTGAGCACCTGCGCCGCGGCGGAAGGGGTGGCCAGCAGGCCGGTGCGCAGGTGGCCGGCCGGGTCCACGCGGCTGGGCACGGTCCGGGCCTGAGCCGGAACGGTCCATTCCACAGGGGCCGACTGGAAGTCGGAGCCGCCGACCCCGCCGACGAGGAGCTTCTCGCCGGGCCGGGCCGTGGGTTCGGGCATCCCCTTGCCGGCGCTCGGGGAGCCGGCCAGTACGAAGGCCTCTCCGTCCGTGCAGGACTCCAGGTGCGCGACCTCCCGCAGGGCCTCGCAGGTGCCGACGGTGAGGTGGATGGTGTCCTCGGGCGAGGCTGGCACCTTGGCGGCCGCGTTGAAGTTGGTCAGGGCGATGGCCTTGGCGACGCCGCGGGCCCGTGCCAACTGCCTGCTCAGCTCCTCGAACTCCCCGGTGCCGCTCGACGCGTGGTGGTACACCGACAGCGAGGCCCGCTGAGGGTATGCGGTGACCTCCTCCGTGTAGGAGGTCTCGTGGGCCGCGAAGAGCATCTGCAGGGCGATGGCACCCGCCACCGCCACCGCGATCCCGTTGACCAGCCGGGCGGCGGTGCCGCTGCCGACTTGCAGCCGGCGTACCGCGAGCCGCCAGGACACCGGACCGCCCGACATCACACCGGCCGTACGCTCCAGCAGCCAGGGCAGCAGGGACGTGACGCCGATGAGCAGCAGGACGACGCCCGCGCTGACCTGGATCTGGTTGAACTCGTCGCGGTCGTCGACCCGGCTGATCGGTGCGAGCAGGGCGAGTCCGGCCACCGGGGGCAGCAGCCGCCACCAGAACCGGCGCTCCACCGGCGCGGCCTTGCGGACCACGCCCAGCGGTTCGATGAGCACTCCGCGCAGGGTGAAGAGGGTGACGGCCACGGCGGCGGCCAGTACGGCGGCCGCGACGAGCGCCGCCAGCCACCATGACGGGTTGAGGTCGGCGGGGAAGACACCGCGCCGGGACAGTGCGACGCTGCCGACGAGCCGGCGGGAGACCAGGAAGAAGACCGTGCCCAGGCCGAGCCCGAGCAGGGCCCCGGCCAGCGCCTCGCCCGCCGCGATACGGCGGACCATCCGGCCGTCGGCGCCGACCAGGCGCAGGGCGGCGAGCCGGCGGTCGCGGCGGTCGCCCCCGAAGCGGACGGCCGCCGCGATGAACACGCACACGGGCATGAGCAGGGCGACGAAGGTGAGGACGACCAGCAGGGTCAGCACGGGGTCGAGCTCTTCGGGCTCGGCGCCGGTCCCGAAGGCGTTGGACCGGCGGACGCCGTTGTCGTTGTCGCCGGGCAGCTTCTGGAGTTGGGGGTTGCCCGTGTAGAAGTAGAGCTCGCCCGGCCCGGTCAGACCCGCGGCGCCGATCAGTTCGGTGACCTCGCCCCGGAAGCGTTCGCGCAGCAGCGCGCCCTCGTCGGACTCCAGCAGCTTCTCCAGGGCGGGGGAGACCGCCAGTTGGCCCGGGCCGGGGATCTTCGTCAGTCCGGGCGGCACGGGTGCGTCGGCGCCCTCGGCCCTGATGAGGTAGCCGTCGACGAGCTTGCCGCGGTACTCCTGGTACGCCCTGGCCATGAGCAGGGTGTCGGGGCCCGGGCGGTCGAGGGGGCCGCGCAGGCTGAGCGCGCTGCGCGCGTCGTCGCGGTCGGTGCGGGCGGTCAGCGCGCTCGGCAGGGCGGTGGTGACGAGCAGCAGGGCGACGCCCAGGCCGACACCGACACCGGTGAACAGGGTGCGGATCCAGCTCTCGCGGCCGCCGCCGAAGGCGAAGCGGAAGCCCATGGCGAGGTCGCGGCACCAGGTCCGGCTGATCCGCGTCAGTTCCATGTCGCGTGTTCCATGTCGCGGGCCTTGCCGTCGCGTACGAGGATCTCGCGGTCGGAGTACGCCGCCACGCGGGTCTCGTGCGTCACGAGGACGACGGCGGCGCTCGCGGCGCGGGCCGTCTCGGTCAGCAGCCGCATCACCAGCTCGCCGTTGAGGGAGTCCAGGGCGCCGGTGGGCTCGTCCGCGAAGACGATCCGGGGCCGGGTGACGAGCGCGCGGGCGATGGCCACGCGCTGGCCCTGGCCGCCGGA
Organism: Streptomyces sp. NPDC060031; assembly: GCF_042736805.1. Taxonomy (NCBI): domain Bacteria; kingdom Bacillati; phylum Actinomycetota; class Actinomycetes; order Kitasatosporales; family Streptomycetaceae; genus Streptomyces; species Streptomyces sp. NPDC060031. The sequence goes on along the minus strand of NZ_JBHWVM010000022.1, from coordinate 18,997 downwards.
GACCTCGCCGGGGCGCTGGCCGCCGACGTGCTCCACCTCCAGTTGGGCCATCCACTCCAGGGCGGCCGCCTCGGCCCGCTTGCGCTTCATGCCGTTCAGCCGGAGCGGGAGGGAGACGTTCTCCAGGCAGGTCAGTTCCGGTACGAGCTGGCCGAACTGGAAGACGAAGCCGAACTCGCTGCGGCGCAGGGCGCTGCGCCGGGCATCGCTCATGCCCACGAGCTCACGGCCCGCGTACGTGACGGAGCCGGAGTCGGGCGGCACGATCCCGGCGAGGCAGTGCAGCAGGGTCGACTTGCCGGAGCCGGAGGGACCCATGACGGCGACGATCTCGCCGGGGTGGATGGAGAAGTCGACGCGGTCGAGCGCCTGGGTCATCCCGTACGCCTTGGACAGGCCCTGTGCGGCGAGCAGGGTGCCGGGTGGGATCCTCATCGGCGTATCTCCTGGGCGAGCTGTTCGAGACGGGCGGCGGTGAGTTCCAGCCAGCGCAGGTCGGCCTCCAGGTGGAACAGGGCGTGGTCGCAGATCAGCTGGTCCGCGAGGTCGCCCTTGCGCTTGCGGGAGGTCAGGGTGCGCATGAGGCGCAGGTGTTCGGAGCGCTGGCCGTCCAGCAGCTCGTGGGCGCTGCGGCCGGTGAGCAGTGCGAGGACGACCTTGGTGTAGAGCGTCGAGTGGAGGTACGGCTCGGGCTTTTCAGGAGTGGCGAGCCAGGCCGCGACGTCGGTGATGCCGGCGTCGGTGATGGCGTAACGCTTGCGCTCGGGACCGGCGCCGCTCTCGGTCCCGTCGACCTCGACGAGACCGTTCCTCAGGAGGCGGGACATGGTCGAGTAGACCTGTCCGTAGGCGAGTGGGCGGTCGTGGCCGAATTTCTCGTCGAAGGTGCGCTTGAGGTCGTAACCGTGCCGCGGGCCGGCCTCAAGGAGCGCGAGGAGCGTGTGACCGATGGACATGGCAGCGACTATACACACAGTGTATACACCCGGTGTAGAGGGGAGTTGGGGCCATTCGTAGGGACTCGGGCGCTGTGGGCGGCAGCTCGGCGCGGGGGCCGGGGGCGGCTGGCAGGTTGAGGGAGTCGGCCCAGCTTTCCGAAAGGCGCGCCATGCAAGCACCCCCCTCCGACGTCGCCGCCACCCTCCCCCCGCAGCAGTCCGCACCCGCCGGGCGGACGGATCCGGAGCTCGACGGAAACGGGCATCCAGCGAAGGCCTGGTGGATCTGGGCCCTGGCGGGGGCGCTGTTCCTCGCCTACGCGCTCTTGTCCGTCGGGATCCACGACCGCCTGCTCTCCCACAGCTTCGACCTGGGGATCTTCGTGCAGGTCGTGAGCTCGTACGCCGAGGGGCACCTGCCCGTCTCCGAGATCAAGGGGCCCGGCTTCCCGGTCCTGGGGGACCACTTCTCACCGGTCCTGGCTCTGGTGGCGCCCCTGTACTGGCTGTGGCCCTCGGTGAAGGTGCTGCTCGTCGTGCAGGCCGCGCTCGTCGCCGCGAGCGTGCCGCCGCTCGCCTTCTGGGCCCGCCGGACGCTGGGCTCTGCGGCCGCCGTCGTGATCAGCGCCTGCTACGGCCTTTCGTGGGGCATCGCGAGCGCGGTCGGCTTCGACTTCCACGAATGGGCCTTCGCCGTCCCCCTCCTCACCTGCTCCCTGTCCGCCCTCGGCAGTGGCCGGATGCGCGCGGCCGCGTGCTGGGCGTTCCCCCTCGTGCTGGTCAAGGAGGACCTCGGCCTCACGGTGGCCGTGGTCGGCCTGGTCATCGCGTGGCGCGGCGGACGCGAAGCGCGCCGGCTGGGGTTCGCCACCGCCGCGGCCGGCCTGGCCGCCGCCGCGCTGTCCGTACTGGTGTTGGTGCCCGCCTTCCATCCGGGCGGGCTCCACGGCTATTTCGCCTCCCACAACCCCGGAGGCGTGGGGCAGGGCGGGCCGGGGGGCGGCGCCCTGGAGCTCCTCCACCAGGTGACGCTCGGGCTCGTCACCCCGCAGGAGAAGGTCACGACCCTGCTGCTCGTGCTGGCCCCGACCCTGTTCCTGGCGCTGCGCTCCCCGCTCGCGCTCATCGCGCTGCCGACGCTGCTGTGGCGCTTCGGATCGAGCTATCCGCCGCACTGGGGCACGGGCTACCACTACTCGATGCTGGTCATGCCGGTGGTCTTCGTGGCGTTCGTCGACGCCCTGCACCGGCGGGGTGCGAGCGGGCGGAGCCTGTACCGCTACCTGGCGGGCTGTGCGGCGGTCACCCTGCTGCTGCTCCCGCACTACCCCTTGTGGCAGCTGGTCCAGCCGGGGACCTGGCGGACGGATCCCAGGCTCGCGGTGGCCGAGGACGTGATGGCTCAGATCCCCGACGGCGCCACCGTGCAGGCGTCGGACGGCCTGGTGCCGCACCTCGCGGACCGCACCAGCGTCAGCCTGTACGGGTGGGCGGACAGTCGTCCCGATCCCGCATGGATCATGGTCGACACCCGGGTGGCACCGCAGTACCGGTGGCCGCTGTCGCCCATCGCCGAGCAGATCGCGCTGGCCGAGGCCCGTGCCAAGGGATACCGCACGGCAGCCCAGCGGGACGGTTTCGTCCTGCTGAAACGCGGGTCCTAGAGGCACGGCGCCAGGGATCAGACTCAGGACTCAGGGCTCAGGACTCAGGGCTCAGGACGCAGGGCTCAGGAATCCGGCGAGGCGCGGGGGCGGCCGCGGGGCGGGATCGGGCCCGCCCCGCCGGGGAGCCGGCCGGCCTCGGCCAGGGCCCGCCGGAGCAGGAACTCGATCTGCGCGTTGGCGCTGCGCAGCTCCTCGCCCGCCCAGCGCGCGAGCGCGTCGTGCACCTGCGGGTCGAGCCGCAGGAGCACCTGCTTGCGTGCCTGCCGCTTCGCCCCGGGGGCCGAGGCGGCATCGTCCTGGGCGGGACTCACTGGTAGAGGGTGCCCGTGTTCACGACCGGCTGGGCCGCGCGATCGCCGCACAGCACCACCATCAGGTTGGAGACCATTGCTGCCTTCCGCTCCGGGTCCAGGTCCACGATTTCCTGCTCGGCCAGACGGGTGAGCGCCAGTTCGACCATGCCCACCGCGCCCTCGACGATCTGCTTGCGGGCCGCCACGACCGCACCGGCCTGCTGGCGCTGGAGCATCGCGGAGGCGATCTCCGGAGCGTACGCGAGATGCGTGAAGCGGGACTCGATGATGTGCACACCGGCCGCCTCGACGCGGGCGTGCAGCTCGACGGCCAGCTTCTCGGTGATCTCCTCGGCGTTCCCGCGCAGCGACAGGCCGCCCTCGTCGTGGGAGTCGTAGGGGTACTCGATCGCGATGTGGCGGACCGCCGCCTCGGTCTGGGTCTCGACGAACTCGGTGAAGTCGTCCACCTCGAAGACGGCGCGCGCGGTGTCCTCGACCCGCCACACCACGACCGCGGCCAGCTCGATCGGGTTGCCGTAGGCGTCGTTGACCTTCATGACGGCGGTCTCGTGGTTGCGGACCCGGGTGGAGATCTTCTCCCGCGAGGTCAGCGGGTTGACCCAGCGCAGCCCGTCGGTGCGCAGCGTCCCCCGGTAGCGGCCGAACAGCTGGACCACGCGGGCCTCGCCGGGGGCCACCGTGTTCAGTCCGCTCATCGCCGTGATGGCGGCGAGGATCAGCAGGACGCCCCCGAATATCAGGGAGGTCTTGACGGCGGCGGCCGTGGCCGCGGCGCCGAAGGCGATCAGGCCGCCGCCGGCCACCAGGCCCGCCAGTCCGAGCAGCAGCGCCAGTCCGCCGCCCACGCTGCGCGCCGCGAACTCCCGTACGCCCGCGCCGGTCTCCGCGTCGGCTCCCGCCCCGGACGCCCTCACCGTTGCCGTGCTTGTCATCGTCTGCCCCGTTTCGCTTGGTGACGGCCGGTCGGACCGTCTAGCAAAGTGATATCACTTTTTCGGCCAGCCGCAACCCTTCCGGCTTTGTGTGCGTCGGTTCCATTGGTGTGGGTGCTGATTCTCACGTCCGAATTGCCCGTTATTGGGCAGGGTTAGTCAACCTTTGTCACAGCCTGCGGTGTTAGCTTTCGGAGCTGACGTCGGGGGGGTAATCGAGCGGAGCGGGAGCGATGGGCCGAGCAGAAGCGCGAAGGGCGCAGCAGCAGCGCGGTGCGCGGCGGGCGCCGCGCGAGCGCGCCAAGGGCAAGGGCAGCGGGGGCAAGCCGACCGGCATACGCCGCTTCTTCACCTGGAAGAAGATCCTCGGCACGTTCCTCGGGACGATCCTGCTCGGCATGGGCGCACTGCTCGCCCTCTACTTCTGGGTGGACGAGCCCGACCCCAACGCCGACGCGCTCAAGCAGAGCAACGTCTACAAGTACGCCGACGGCGCGATCATGACCCGCGACACCGGCCAGGGCACGCTCAACCGGCAGATCGTGCCGATCGACAAGATCCCGATGGACGTGCAGACGGCCTTCATCGCGATCGAGAACAAGTCCTTCCGCAAGGACAGCGGAATCGACCTCAAGGGCATCGCCCGAGGCCTGTGGAACACCGCCAGCGGCAGGGGCAAGGCGGGCGGTTCGACGATCACCCAGCAGTACGTCAAGAACTTCTACCTGACCCAGGACCAGACCGCCACGCGCAAGCTCAAGGAACTGGTGATCTCCCTCAAGGTCGACCAGCGCATGAAGAAGCCCGAGATCCTCGCGGGCTACCTGAACACCAACTTCTACGGGCGCGGCGCCTACGGCATCCAGGCCGCGGCCCAGGCGTACTACGGCGTGGACGCCGAGAAGCTCACCCTGGAACAGGGCGCCTACCTCGCGGCCGTCCTGCAGGCCCCCAGCCAGTACGACTGGGCGACCGCCGGCCCGAACGGCAAGAAGCTGGTCATGGTCCGTTTCAACGCCGTGCTCGACAACATGGTCGAGATGGGCGAGCTGGACGCGGCCAAGCGCAAGGAGATGCACTTCCAGGAGCCGATCAAGCCCAAGGCGGCTCCCGGCATGGAGGGCCAGAAGGGCTACCTGGTCCAGGCCGCCGACGAGGAGCTCAAGCGGCAGACCGGCATGAACGACGCCCAGCTCAAGGCCGGTGGCTGGGAGATCACCCTCACCATCGACCCGAAGAAGCAGGCCGCGCTGGAGAAGGCGGTCCAGGACGAGCTGGAGTCCAAGCTCGACCGCAAGGGCCGCGCCGTCGACGGCGGCGTCCAGGCGGGCGCCACCTCCGTGGACCCGAAGACCGGCGCGGTCGTGGCGATGTACGGCGGCACCGGCCTGGCCGACCAGTGGTCCAGCAACGCCCTGCGCACCGACTACCAGCCGGGCTCGACCTTCAAGCCGGTCGTGCTCGCCTCCGCCCTGGAGAACAAGGCCACCACCCAGGACGGCAAGCCGATCACCCCGAACACGCTGTACGACGGCACCAGCAAGCGCAAGGTGGTCGGCAGCAAGGTGCCCTTCGCACCGCAGAACCAGGACGACCAGAACTACGGCGACCCGATGATGACGGTCCAGGCCGCCACCAACTCCTCGGTGAACTCGGTCTACGCCCAGATGACCGTGGACACCAAGCCGCAGAACGTGAAGACGACCGGTCTCGCCCTGGGCATGAAGGACCGTCCCGGCTGGCCCGAGGACCAGCCGGCCATGGCGCTGGGCACCATGAGCGCCAACACCCTGGAGATGGCGGGGGTCTACGCCACCCTCGACAGCCACGGCAAGAAGGTCACCCCGACCGTCATCAAGTCCGCCGTCCACAAGGACCGGGAGTACAAGCCGGTCCGCTCCGTCGGCGACCAGGCCGTCAGCCGCGAGACCGCCGACACCGTCACCAAGGTGCTCACCGGGGTCGTCGACAACGGCTCGGGCAAGGCGGTGAAGAGCTCCGCGTACGAGGCCGCCGGCAAGACCGGTACCACCGAGAAGAACGTGGCCGCCTGGTTCACCGGGTACACGCCGGAACTGGTCACCGTCGTCGCCATGTTCGGCACCGACCCCGCCACGCACGAGCAGGTCAGCCTGACCGGTACCGCGGGCGGCGGCCGTGCGGGCGGCTCCAGCTTCCCCGCCGCCATCTGGAAGGAATACACCCTCGCCGCGCTCAAGGGCGAGGACACCGGCTCCTTCGACCTGGACGAGGCGGACATGGGGCCGATCCAGACCCCGTCGCGCGTCAACTCCCCGTCGACCACGCCGACCCAGACCCCCAGCCTGCCGACGAACACCCCGCAGCAGCACAGCCCGGACCCGATCCGGAGCTCGACGAAGAGCCCGGACCCGACGAAGACCCCGGACCCGACGAAGACCCCGACGAAGGGTCCGACCAAGACGCCGGAACCGCCGGTCACCCCGCCGATCCTGGTGCCGCAGCCCTAGGTACCCGGGCACGCACCGGCCCCGTACGCCGCCGCCCCGCAGCCTTCACGCTGCGGGGCGGCGGCGTTCGTCAACGCTCGGCGGCGTTCGTCAACGCCCCTCGTTCGCCCCGGGCAGCTGGAGCTCGAACCAGACCACCTTGCCGCTGCTCAGCCGGGTGGCACCCCAGCGGCGGGCCATCCGGTTGACCAGGAACAGGCCGCGGCCGCCCTCGTCGGTGTCGCGGGCCCGGCGCTGGCGGGGCAGCTGCGGGGAGTCGTCGCCGACCTCGCAGCGCAGTACGTCCGTACGCAGCAGGCGCAGGGTCACCGGCCGCTCGGCGTACCGCACGGCATTGGTGACCACCTCGCTCACCAGCAGTTCCAGGGAGTCCTGGAGCTCCTCCAGGCCCCACCGGGCCAGGGCGCGGCGGGCGAAGCGGCGGGCCCGGCCCGGCGCGGTCTCCTCCGGGTCCAGGAACCAGTACGCGACGTCACTGGGCGCGATCCCGTCGAAGCGGGCGGCGAGCAGCGCGATGTCGTCGTCCCGGTCGCCCGGGCCGAGCATGTCCAGCACGTCGTCGCACAGGGCCTCAAGCGGCGGCGGGTGGTCCAGGCCGGTCAGCTGGGCGGTGGTGGCCAGGCGCTCGCGGAGCTGCTCGATGCCGGTCCACACGTCCCGCAGCCGGGACTCCACCAGGCCGTCGGTGTACAGCAGCAGGGTGGCCCCGGCGGGCGCGTCCAGCTCCACCGCCTCGAAGTCCACGCCGCCGACGCCGATGGGCGCGCCGGGCGGTACGCGCAGCACCTCGGCGCGGCCGCCCAGGTGCAGCAGCACCGGCGGGGGGTGGCCGGCGTTGGCGATGGTGATCCGGTGCGAGACCGGGTCGTAGACCGCGTAGAGGCAGGTCGCCATCCGGTCGGAGCCCAGGCGCTGGGCCTGCTCGTCCAAGTGGTGCAGGACTTCGGCGGGCGGCAGGTCGAGCTGGGCCAGCGTCTGCGCGGTGGTGCGCAGCTGGCCCATGATCGCGGCGGAGGTCATGGAGTGGCCCATGACGTCGCCCACGACGAGCGCGACCCGGCTGCCGGGCAGCGGGATCGCGTCGTACCAGTCCCCGCCGACCCGGGCCGTCTCGGCGGCCGGCAGGTAGCGCGAGGCGAGCCGCACGCCGGTGGGCTGGGGGAGGCTGTCGGGGAGCATGGTCCGCTGGAGCTCGTCGGCGATGTACGCCTCGCGGCCGTACAGCACCGCCTTGTCGATGCCGAGCGCGGTGTGGGTGGCCAGCTGCGCGGCGACCAGCAGGTCGTTCTGCTCGAAGGCGGGCCGGTCCGGGGTGCGCAGGAACACCGCCGCGCCGATCACGCGCCGACGGCCGCGCAGCGGCGCCAGGATGGCCCGCTGGCCGCGCGGTACGGGGTGCTCCGCCCCCAGCAGCTCCGGCAGCGCGGCCCGGGCGGCGGCGGACGACCCGAAGACGGGCCGTACGCCGCGCAGCACCTCGGCGAGCGCCCCGCCGGGGCGGATCTCGCACAGCTCGGCGGCCGGCAGGTCACCCTGCGGACCGACCAGCGGCAACTGGCTGAAGTCGAGCTCGCCGCCCGAGGCGACGGCCACACCGGCGGCGGTGTCGGCGCCGGCCATGGTGCCGGTCACGCCGCCCGTGAGGTCGTCGATCGGACGGAGCCTGTCGGTGCGCCGCAGCCTTAAAACGACCGGGCCGACGGGGCGCTCGTCCCCGACGGGGAGCGGGTCGCGCAGGTAGACCAGGATGGCGTCCGAGAAGGTCGGCACGGTGGCCCGGCACAGGCCGAGCACGATCTCGTCGAGGTCGATGCCGCGCGCGATCCGGCGGGTGGCGGCGCCGACGAAGCGCAGCCGGTCGCCCTCGCGGCGCGCGGCCGTGGCCTCCCCGGTCCCGCCGCCCGGTATCCCGCTGCCGCCGTCGTGACGGGCCACGGCGCCCGCCGCGGCGATATCGCCTGCCGCGCCCCCGGAGGGGGAGTCCCCGGACCGCGCCGCCGCCGGCCGGCCCGTCGCCGGTCCCGCGGTGGCGGCCCGGGCGGGGTCCTGGCCGGGGCCCTGGGCAGTATCACCGGGGGCGTCGCCGCCGGTGTCCGCGCCGACGCCCCGGGAGGACTCGGCGCCGCGTGCGTGGGGCAGGCGACCGTCGGGCGTGCCCGTGCCGCGGACGGCTTCGGCGGCCGGCACCGGGGCCTTGCCGTGGCCCGGTTCGTCGGTTCCTCCGCCGGAGGCGACGGCGACCTGGCCCAGCCCGCCGCGGGCCGTGCCGGAGGAGGGCGCGCCGGAGCTGCCCGGGGCCGGTGTCGCGGCGGCCGTGGCGGGCTGCGGGCCCTCCTGCGAGGTGGGGTACTCCGTCACGCGTGGAATTCCGTCCGTTTGCGCTCGATGTGCGCTGCACTCAACTCGGTCAGTCGCGGTATACCCGCTCAGCGGCCGGGACACCACCACCCCGCGGTTCCGCGTCCCGCTCGTTACCTCTCGTCTTGCGTTGACCTCCGGTCAAGTCCCGCTCACGGCACGACATTTACGGATGTGCGACCTCGCGGCGGCGCCGCGGGGAACCCGGCGCGGGACGATCCTATGATTGCCCACCGGGGGCGCATCAAGGGTCTCATGAGGTCATATGCGCCGGAGTGCGGTCCCAGTCCCGGGGCAGAACCGGAACGCCCCAGGCCGGGTCCGGCCGCCAATCCTGCCAGCCGTCGCGGAACGGCGTACCCCAGGCCTTGATCACGTCCACCGCCGCGCGCCCGGCGGCCTGTACCCGCAGCGCCTGCCCCCGGTCCATCAGTCCGGACCGCTGGGCCTGCGCGAACTCGTCCTCGTCCCGCCACTTCCACGTCCGGTCCGGGTAGACGGAGATGTCCAGGAAGTGGTCCTCCGAGTCCACCCCGCCCGACCATCGCGAACGGGGCTCCTCGAGGTTCACGTACCAGCTCTTGAACTGCCAGCCGTGCTCCCAGAACAGCCACACCGACCACGGGTCCCCGGGCCGGGCCAGCTTCAGCACGCCCGCCCCGAACCAGCGCGACCGTACGGTGGTCCGCGGCGCGGTGTAGCGGGTGGCGAGCGGCTCCGCGTGGACCGGGGTCCCGTCGGCGAGCACCGGCTTGACGCACTCGGTGCCGGGAGCCATCCACACGGCGAGCAGGTCGTCGGTGTCCTGCACCACGGTCACCGGGCGGCAGATGTGCACCCGGCCCTTCAGGCCCGGGGCGTGGTCGCGGTAGCGCCAGAGGATCTGCTCCCCTGGCGACCAGTGCGTGCCCCGCGCCCCGTCGTGCGCCACGCCGCCCCCGCGGCCTCCGGTACCTGTCATGCGCAGATCTTAGGGCTGGGGTCGGCGGCCCCGCTGCGGTGCAGGTCACGGAGGTGAACGGGGACGGGAAACGTCCGGATCCGGCCCCCGCTCAGGGCCGGGTCATGCGCAGCACGTCAAGGGCCTGATCCAGTTCCTCGACGGTCAGATCGCCGCGCTCGATGTAGCCCGACTCCAGTACGACCTCCCTGATCGTCTTGCGTTCCGCGAGCGACTTCTTGGCGACCTTGGCGGCCTCCTCATAGCCGATGTACCGGTTCAGCGGGGTCACCACGGAGGGCGAGGACTCGGCGTACTCCCTGGCCCGGGCGGTGTTGGCGGTGATCCCGTCGACCGTACGGTCCGCCAGCAGGCGGCTCACGTTGCCCAGCAGCCTGATCGATTCGAGCAGGTTGCGCGCCATCACCGGGAGCATCACGTTGAGTTCGAAGTTGCCGGCGGCGCCCGCCATCGCCACCGCGGCGTCGTTCCCCATCACCTGCGCGGCGACCATCAGGACGGCCTCCGGGACGACCGGATTGACCTTTCCGGGCATGATCGAGGACCCCGGCTGGAGATCCGGGAGATTGATTTCGGCCAATCCCGTGCGCGGCCCGGAGGCCATCCAGCGCAGATCGTTGGAGATCTTGGTGAGCGAGACGGCGACGGTGCGCAGCATCCCCGAGGTCTCCACCAGCGCGTCCCGCGCCCCCTGGGCCTCGAAGTGGTTGCGGGCCTCGGTGAGCGGCAGCCCGGTGGCCCCGGCCACCTCGGCGATCACGGCGGCCGAGAATCCGGGCGGGGTGTTGATCCCGGTGCCGACGGCGGTCCCGCCGAGCGGCAGCTCGGCCAGCCGGGGGAGTGCGGCGCGCAGCCGCTCCACGCCGTAGCGGAGCTGGACGGCGTACCCGCCGAACTCCTGGCCCAGGGTGACCGGGGTGGCGTCCATCAGGTGGGTGCGGCCGGCCTTGACCACGTCGGTGAACTCGGCGGACTTGCGCTCCAGCGCGGTCGCGAGGTGCTCCAGCGCGGGGATCAGCGCGCGTGTGACGGCGGCGGTCGCGGCGATGTGGATGGAGGACGGGAACACGTCATTGGAGCTCTGCGAGGCGTTGACGTGGTCGTTGGGGTGCACGTCGCGGCCGAGCCGCTCGGTGGCCAGGGTGGCGATGACCTCGTTGGCGTTCATGTTGGACGAGGTGCCGGACCCGGTCTGGAACACGTCGACGGGGAAGTGCTCGTCCCAGCGGCCCTCGGCGACCTCGGCCGCGGCGGAGCGGATCGCCTCGGCGATGTCCTCGTCCACCACGCCGAGCTTGGCGTTGACCGTGGCGGCCGCGGCCTTGATGCGGGCGAGCGCCTCGATGTGGGCGCGCTCCAGGCGCTGCCCGGAGATGGGGAAGTTCTCCACCGCGCGCTGGGTCTGAGCTCGCCATTTGGCGTGCGCGGGGACCCGTACGTCGCCCATGGAGTCGTGCTCGATCCGGAACTCTTCGTCCTCGCGACCGGCCTGCTGATCGTCTGTCATGTTCGTGGCCTCCTAAAAAAGTTGAGCAATTGTCGTGTTCGAAGTGTTCCCAACTCCCCTACTGACCAGTAAATACCGTGGGTAACACCAATCTCGGGGAGGCGTTCATGGCTCGTACGCACACGAAACCCAGGTTCAGATCTACCTTCGCCGCCGCCGCGGCGATCGCGGCCGCCCTCGGGGGCGTCACCGCCATCACCCCCATGGCCCAGGCGGCCACCCCGGCCACGGCGGCCGCGACCGTCACCCCGCTCCCGCCCGAGCTGGAGGCGATCCGCGCCGCCGAGGCCGTGAAGATCTACGGCGACGCGGCCGTCCGCCCGCTCGGCGAGCGCAAGACCGGACTGATCTCCCTCGGCGACAGCGAGATCTCGGGCGAGGGCGTCGGCAACTACGACCCCGCGACCAATACGCCGAGCAACCAGTGCCACCGCTCGCCCGACTCGGCGATCCACCGCACCGGCATCCCGGCCGACCTCACCTTCAACGTGGCCTGTTCCGGCGGGTACACCGGCAACATCAAGATCGGCGGCGGCAAGCAGTACGCCGACGAGCTGGTGCAGAGCGACAGCCTCGCCATCAAGGCCCGCAACACCCGGATCAAGATGGTGCTGCTGGTCGCCGGAGCCAACGACGACCTGCAGTTCGGTCCGGTCATGACCGACTGCGTGACCCGCTGGGTGCTCAGCCAGGGCACCTGCGAGCCCAAGTACGGCCCCGGGTGGCAGGCGCGCGTCGACGGCCTGAAGCCCAAGGTGGAGTCCACCATCGCAGACCTCAAGACGGTCATGCGCGGCGCGGGCTACGCCGACTCGGACTACAAGCTGGTCGTGATGGGCTACCCCAGCCCCATCGGACCCGACTTCTACGACAACCCGAGCTTCCCCGGCAAGCTGCCCGGCGGCTGCGCCGGATACGACTCCGACGCCGCCTGGGGCCGCAACTACGCGGTGCCCACCTTCGAGAAGGGCATGCGCGCGGCGGCCCTCGCGGCCGGCGCCGCCTACCTGGACAACTCGCGGCTCTTCAACGGCCACGAGGTCTGCATGGAGGACACCTGGGCCCGCGGCCTCTACCTGGACCTCGGGGACCACTTCCCGTGGGACGAGAACACCGCCCGCCAGTCCTTCCACCCCAACTACCGGGGCCACGGCGCGTTCGCGTCCTGCCTGACCCAGCTCTACGACTCGGGCCTGCGCGAGGCCTCCTGCGCGGACCCGGCGAGCACCGGAACCCCCGTCCTGCAGGCCGGGGCCTGGGACGAGCTGTACAAGCCGCTGAAGAACGAGGCGACCGGCAACTGCCTCGACTCCTTCGGCGGCGCCAGCGCCAATGACACCAAGGTCGTCGGCTGGGACTGCCACGGCGGCCGCAACCAGGACTGGTGGTACGACACGGCCCGCAAGTCGGTCCACGTCGGACTCACCCACGACCGCTGCCTCGACGTCCCCGGCGCCAACTACGGCGCCGGCACCGGCCTGATCATCTGGAACTGCCACGGCGGCGCGAACCAGCAGTTCGTCCGTGACGGCGCCACCCTCCGCCCCGCGGCCTCCCCGGGCATGTGCCTGACGGTGGCCGCGGCGCACGAGCCGCTGCGCCTGCAGACCTGCAACGGCGCGTCGAACCAGCGCTTCGTGTAGATCCGCCACGCACTCCCGCTCCCGCTCCCACTCCCTGCACCCGGCCGGCGCACCCCGGCCGGGTGTCACATGTCGTCGATCAGCTTGCGCACGTCGCGCGGCCGGTTGGTGATGACGGTGTCCACGCCGAGGCGCACGCACAGCTCCACGTCCTCGGGCTCGTCCACGGTCCACACCCGTACGGCCAGCCCCTTCGCCTTGAGCCGGCCCACCAGCCCCGGATCGCGCCGCACCAGGTCGATCCCCGGGCCCGCGTGGGTGGCGTACGGCGGCCGGACCGGCCGGACCCGGCGCTCGATGAGGTACACGGCGGGCAGCCCGGGCGCGAGCCGGTGCATGCGGGTCAGCGCGGCGCGGGAAAAGCTCATCACCTCGATCCGGCCCGTCGCGCCGTCGGCCAGCCCGTACTCCCGCAGCATCCGCACCAGTTCGCCCTCCAGGCGGCCGCCGGCGCGGGTCGGGTGCTTGGTCTCGACGGCGAGCCCGACGGGGCGGGGCGCGGCCAGCGCCTCCCGGAGCAGGTCCTCGAAGAGCAACACCCGGGCCCCGGCGTGGCCGGCCCCCTTCCACGCCCCGAAGTCGAGGGCGCGCAGCTCCTCGTACGTCATCTCGGACACGACCCCGCGCCCGTCGGAGGTCCGCTCCACGCGCCGGTCGTGCACGCAGACGAGCTTGCGGTCGGCGGTGAGCCGCACATCGCACTCGAGCGCATCGGCCCCGTCGTCGATGGCTTGCCGATAGGCGGCGAGGGTGTGCTCGGGGTGCTCATGGGAAGCCCCACGATGGGCGACCACCCGTACGGTGCGGGCCGTGCGGAGGGAGGACGTCACTGTCATACGGAAAACCTCGCAAACCGGGGTGAACGGGAAGCTGCCTCCCTGTAACCCCGACGTTAACCCGCCGCGCCCCGCCTCCCGCCACCGACTCCGGTTCAGCGCCTCGACGCGCGTCCCTTGTGTGCTCTGCGGGCCGGGGAGGGGCGGACACGGCAAGAGCCCCCGGCGAGGGCGCCAGGGGCTCTGTGGTGGGGCCTGGGCGTTGGGCTACGCCAGACCGGGACCGCGGACCGGGATGTGGGTGAACGTCGGTTCCGGGGCCGGGTTCTGGAAGAAGTCGTTGCCCTTGTCGTCCACGACGATGAAGGCCGGGAAGTCCTCGACCTCGATCTTCCAGACGGCCTCCATGCCGAGCTCCTCGTACTCCAGGACCTCGACCTTCTTGATGCAGTCCTGGGCCAGGCGCGCCGCCGGGCCGCCGATCGAGCCGAGGTAGAAGCCGCCGTGCGAGCCGCACGCGTCGGTCACCTGCTGGGAGCGGTTGCCCTTGGCCAGCATGACCTTCGAGCCGCCGGCCGCCTGGAACTGCTCGACGTACGAGTCCATGCGCCCGGCCGTGGTGGGGCCGAAGGAGCCCGAGGCGTAGCCCGCGGGGGTCTTGGCGGGGCCGGCGTAGTAGACCGGGTGGTCCTTCAGGTACTGCGGCATGTCCTCGCCCGCGTCCAGCCGCTCCTTGATCTTCGCGTGCGCGATGTCGCGCGCCACGACCAGCGGGCCGGTCAGGGAGAGCCTCGTCTTCACCGGGTGCTGCGTGAGCGTGGCGAGGATGTCGGGCATCGGCTGGGTCAGGTCGATCTTGACCACGTCCGCCGACTCGTCCAGGTGCGCGTCCGTCGTCTCCGGCAGGAAGCGCGCCGGGTCCCGCTCCAGCTGCTCCAGGAAGACGCCCTCGGCGGTGATCTTCGCCGTCGCCTGGCGGTCCGCCGAGCAGGAGACCGCGATGGCCACCGGCAGGGACGCGCCGTGGCGCGGCAGGCGCACGACGCGGACGTCATGGCAGAAGTACTTGCCGCCGAACTGCGCGCCGATGCCGATCTTCTGGGTCAGCTCGAAGACCTGCTGCTCGAGGTCGAGGTCGCGGAAGCCGTGGCCCAGCGCCGAGCCCTCGGTCGGCAGCTCGTCCAGGTAGTGCGCGGAGGCGTACTTCGCGGTCTTCAGGGCGTGCTCCGCCGAGGTGCCGCCGACCACGATCGCCAGGTGGTACGGCGGGCAGGCCGCGGTGCCGAGCGAACGGATCTTCTCCTCCAGGAACTTCATCATGGAGGTCTCGTTGAGGACCGCCTTCGTCTCCTGGTAGAGGAAGGACTTGTTGGCCGAGCCGCCGCCCTTGGCCATGAAGAGGAACTTGTACGCGCCGCCGTCGGTCGCGTACAGCTCGATCTGCGCGGGCAGGTTCGAGCCGGTGTTCTTCTCCTCCCACATCGTGAGCGGGGCCATCTGCGAGTAGCGCAGGTTCAGCCGCGTGTACGCGTCGTAGATGCCGCGGGACAGCGCCGCCTCGTCACCGCCCTCGGTCAGGACGTTCTGGCCGCGCTTGCCCATCACGATCGCCGTGCCGGTGTCCTGGCACATCGGGAGCACGCCGGCCGCCGCGATGTTCGCGTTCTTGAGCAGGTCGAGGGCGACGAACTTGTCGTTCGCCGAGGCCTCGGGGTCGTCGATGATGCGGCGCAGCTGCGCGAGGTGCGCGGGGCGCAGGAAGTGCTGGATGTCGTGAATGGCCTCTTCGGCGAGCTTGCGCAGCGCCTCGGGCTCGACCTTGAGGAACGTACGGCCGTCGGCCTCGACGGTGGAGACGCCTTCGGAGGTCACCAGTCGGTAGGGGGTGGCGTCCTCGCCCAGGGGCAGCAGGTCGGTGTACGCAAACTCTGGCATGACGGCAGTCATTCCTCACTCGGCAGACGGCGCTGACGGCCAATTGGCAGCGCGGCTATCCAGCGTAGGACCTCGGCCGCGGGCTGTGGCTGTGAGGTAAGGCTCACCGGGCGCCACGCGGGTAGTATCGCGATCTATCGTGTCTCGCTATGCTGGGTGCCGTGGACCTGGAAAAGCACCCCGCCGCCCCCGCCGCGCCGGCCCCTGCCGAGCTGCGCGCCTCAGACGCCGACCGGGACCGGATCGCGCAGATCCTCGCCGACGCCCTCGCCGAGGGCCGGCTCGACGCCGAGGAGCACTCCGAGCGCCTGGACTCGCTGTACGCCCTCAAGACCGTCGGCGAACTGGAGGTGCTGGTACGGGACCTGCCCGCGCCCGGCGGCGCCCCCCTGCCGCCCAGGTACGCGGGCGCCGCTCCGGCGGCGGCCGGTGATCCCGCGGTCGGGCCGACGGAGACCGTCGTCGCCGTGTGCAGCAGCTCCGCCCGCAAGGGCCGCTGGCGCCCCGGCGCGCACACCCGCGCGGTATCGGTCATGGGTGACATCACCATCGACCTCACCGAGGCCGTCTTCGAGCAGCAGGTCACCGAGATCAACGTGACCTCCGTGCTGGGCAACGTCGAGATCCTGGTCCCGGAGAACGTCACCCTCCGGGGCTACGGCAACGGGGTCCTCGGCAACTTCGAGGTGCACGGCGTGGGCCGCGCCGTGACCGACCCGCAGGCCCCGGTCGTGATCATCCGCGGCTTCGCGCTGCTGGGCAACATCGAGGCCCGCCCCAAGCTCGGCGCCCGCCTGGTCGACCTGTCGCTGAAGCTCCGCAAGCGCCAGGAGGGCTGAGCCCCTCGCGCTCCGGGGCGCGGGCGCGCGCGGGGGTGTCGCGGGGATGCACACGGGCGTCGGATTTCGGTCGAACCTCCCTCGCCCCACGGCACGCAGTGCTTAGGGGGGCGTACAGCGGGTAGGGACTGGTGCATCGTCTCTCGCTCGCGTATACGTCGTCAGGAGTAGACCGTGCCGCATCCGCCGCATCAGTCCCTGCAGGTAGCCGCCCTCCAGACTGTTCAGGGGCGTCCGGCCGCCGTGCCGAAGCCGCGGGTGCCGGCCAGGGAAGAGGACGGCCCATGGCATGCGGAGGCGGTTTGCCGCAGGGACGAGGCGGGACTCTTCTTCGCCCCCTCCAAGGAGCCGACCGCGGCCCGGCTGTCGCGCGAGGAGGCCGCCAAGCGGGTCTGCGCCCGCTGCCCCGTGATGGTCGCCTGCCGGGAGCACGCGCTGCTCCAGCCGGAGCCGTACGGGGTGTGGGGCGGGCTCACCGCCGCCGAGCGGCGGGTGGTGCTGGCGCGCCGGCGCCGCCGGGCGGCGGAAATGCGCCAGGGGCAGGCGTCGGGACCGATCGCCGCCGCGGGCTGAGGCGCCGCGCCGCAGGCGCGCAGGCGCGCGGGCCGCGCCCGCGAAGCCCCGTACGCGCCCGGAATCGTACGCAGACACGCCGAAGGGGCGCTTCCCCCGCACAGGGAAGCGCCCCTTCGGTTCGGGCGGGCTCTACACGGCTCCGCAGGGCTCCGCAGCGCTCCGCAGGCCCTACAGGGCGCGGTCGAAGTCGATCGCGCTGTAGGCCCGGAGCTTGGAGAGCCGGTGGGTCGAGTCGATCTGCCGGATCGTGCCGGACTTCGAGCGCATGACCAGCGAGGACGTGGTCGCGGTCTCGGAGCGGTAGTGGACGCCGCGCAGCAGCTCGCCGTCCGTGATGCCGGTGGCGACGAAGAAGACGTTCTCGCCGGAGACCAGGTCGTTGGTGTGCAGGACCCGGTCCAGGTCGTGACCCGCGTCGATGGCCTTCTGGCGCTCGGCCTCGTCCTTCGGCCAGAGCTTGCCCTGGATGGTGCCGCCGAGGCACTTGATGGCGCAGGCCGAGATGATGCCCTCGGGGGTGCCGCCGATGCCCAGGAGCAGGTCCACGCCGGTGCCCTCGCGCACCGCCATGACCGAGCCCGCGACGTCGCCGTCCGAGATGAACTTGATGCGGGCGCCGGTCTCGCGGATCTCCTTGACGATGCCCTCGTGGCGGGGGCGGTCCAGGATGACCACGGTGACGTCCTCGACGGCCATCCGCTTGGCCTTGGCCACCCGGCGGATGTTCACCGAGACGGGGGCGTTGATGTCGACGAAGTCGGCGGCCTCGGGGCCGGTGACCAGCTTCTCCATGTAGAAGACCGCGGACGGGTCGAACATGGTGCCGCGGTCGGCGGCGGCCAGGACGGCGATGGCGTTCGGCATGCCCTTGGCGTTCAGGGTGGTGCCGTCGATCGGGTCGACGGCGATGTCGACCTCGGCACCGGTGCCGTCGCCGACGCGCTCGCCGTTGAACAGCATGGGGGCTTCGTCCTTCTCCCCCTCGCCGATGACGACGACGCCGTTCATCGAGACGGTGGAGATCAGGGTCCGCATCGCGTTGACCGCGGCGCCGTCGGCGCCGAGCTTGTCGCCGCGCCCGACCCATCGGCCCGCGGCCATGGCGGCGGCCTCGGTGACCCGGACGAGTTCCAGGGCGAGGTTGCGGTCGGGGGCCTCCGGAGAGACTTCGAGCTGGGGCGGCAGGTTGTGCTCGGTCATCGGAGCGCACCTTTCTGTACGGCGACGGCCGGGAAGTGAGGGTGCTTGAACTCTATCGGTACGTCGACAAAATGAGCAGAGCGGGTCACGAATGAGCGGCATATCGGTCAGGTGATTGTCCGGAGCGGACAGAAGGCGGTGCTGTTCGGTCCGCCGTGCCGACCCCGGCGGTGATCGCCACCGCCGATGCGGGACGATGGTGCGATGGCAGGCATGAAGGGCAAGCAGACGGTCTGGGACATGGTCCGGTCCCTGGTGGTGATCAGCCTCGTCGTCGGGGGGATCTACCTGTTCATCCCGCACGACGAGAAGGCCGACCCGACCCGCGTCGTCGACTACCGGGTGGAGACGATCACCGCCCGGCGCGCGGCCCCGTACCCGGTGGCCGCACCCGTGGGGCTGGATCAGTGGCGGGCGACCTCGGTGAACTACACGCGCAAGGAAGCCAACGGCTGGCACCTGGGCTTCCTGGACCCGCAGAAGCAGTACGTGGCGGTCGAGCAGTCCACGGACGCCTCGGACAAGTACCTCGCCAGGGTCACCCGGCATGCCCAGGCCACCGGTCGGACGCAGCAGGTCGGGGACATGGCCTGGGAGCGCTGGGAGGGCGAGAAGTACGACGCCCTCGTGCGCCGGGAGCAGGGCTACGTCACGGTGGTGACCGGCACGGCCTCGTTCGAGCAGCTCGGCACGATGGCGGCGGCGCTGGAGTTCAAGCAGGGCGACAAGGAGCAGGGCGGCAGGTAGTCGCGGCGGTGCCACGGCGGTACCACGCAGAAGGCCGCGCGCCCCGGAATCCCGCCGGGGGGCGCCGCGGGGGGGGGGGGGGTGTAAACAAAAAAAAAGCCCCCCCACACCA